>CBDUCC010000064.1:0-13689 GCA_965365555.1 uncultured Myxococcales bacterium
CGACCAGGCCCTGCCATAGGAAGACTTGACCGCGGAAGCGGCCCGAAACGAAGTCGAATCGGCATCGAGCTCGAGAGCCTCTGCAGTCGCCGGAATGCTCTGGCACAGAAGCGCGACTCCTCGGGCGAGGTCTCGATCCGACAGCGCCTCATGGGTGCGCATCTGTACCTCGCCGGTCTTCACCGCCGATGTACAGGACCCGCAAAAGCCCGACTCGCAGGAATGGGGAGGGTTCAATCCGGCCGCCTGAGCGCACTCGAGCAGTGTCTTGCCCGGTACGTAGGGGACGGTCCGGGAGCGCCCGTTGAGCCAGAGGCTGAAGGTCTCGGGGGCGGGAAGCGCCGCCAGATCGGGCAGCACATCCGCATGGCGATCCGGATCGACCGGGGACACGAAGCGCTCGATGTAGATCAGCTCCTCGTGAACCCCAGCTCCTCGAAGCGTGCGTTCGATGAGCCCCATGAAGGCCTCGGGGCCGCACACGTAGAACTCGGCAACGTCGCCGTGACGCAGAAGCGATCGCACTCGACGCTCTTCGAGGTAGCCGCTCTGGACGTCGAGGTGATGATGAAGGGTGAATCGACCCGGATGTTGCGCTGCCAATCGATCGAGCTCCGCGCCGTAGACGACGGATTCCGCGTCGCGGTTCGCATAGAGCAGGATGATCTCCCGCTTGGTCGTAGCAAGAGCGCTCTTCAGCAGCGAGATGATCGGTGTGATGCCGCTGCCCCCTGCAAACAAGAAGAGCGGCGTACTCGCACGCGTCTCGGGGTCCAGCACGAAGCGGCCCTCCGGGACGCTGGCCCGCACCCTATCTCCGACCTTCAGATGCTCGTTGAGCCAGTTGGAGATCCGACCGCCTTCGACCCGTTTCACGGCGATCTTCATCGTCTCGCCGAGCTCCGGACAGCTCGCAAGCGAGTAGCAGCGCGTGACCTCGAAGTCGTCCCACGGAAACTCGAACGTGATGTGTTGACCGGCCTGATAGCCATAGGCGTCCGCGAGGTCGCTCGGCGGTCGAAGCTCGAACGAGGTACAGTCGCCGGTTTCACGAATGACGTTCACCACCTCGAGCTCGTGAAACTCGACGCTCATCCCTCGACCTCGAGTCCTGCTATCCGAAGCGCGTGGGCTAGCCGGCCGGGACGGCAGTAGCTCCGAAGAAGATGACGAATCGACGCATCGATCACCTGGGAAGGGTCGGCCTCGCACCCGTCGTCCATCCACATGGCGAGGCGCACCTGCTGACAGGCGATGACCATACGCGCCATCATCTCCGGATCATCGTCCACGAAATCGCCTTCTGCGATGCCCTGCCGAAAGAGCATCGCGAGCTGTTGGAGGCCGTGGCCGAGCCCTTCGACCTGCTCGGGGCTTCGCAGGAGCTCGAGGCTGGACCACGCCGTGACCTCTTTGAGCTGCATCTTGGTGTAGTCGCGCCGCTCCATGAAGAATCCAAGCTGCATGCGCGTTCCCGCAATCAAGGTCTGCACTGCGGAGGCGCCTTCGACGAAAACACCCTGCGCGAGCTCCATGACTTCCCCGAGCCGGCGCTTGTTCACCGCCCGGTAAATCTCCCACTTGGACTCGAAGACGCTGTAAAGCGTGGTCAGCGACACTCCCGATTCGGCGGCGATCCGCTGAACCTTGGTCGCCTCATAGCCTTCGTCCCCGAAGACGCGCTCGGCCGCGTCGAGGACCGCCTCGCGGTACAGGCTGCGTTTCCTATCCCTCAGGCTTTGCTGAGGATTCTCAGGGGAAACAGCGGCGGGCATACCGTCCGGAATGATAGTGCGGGAAACCAGAATGTCAATTCTGATTCATAGACGGTCGATTTCGGGAATCTCGGTCCGCTTGATGACCTTCATCTCGGGGTCGAGATCGGTCTGCGCGAGCAGCGTGCGCAGGACCACCTGCCCCCGGCGATGACCTTCGGTACAAATCCAGTTCTTCACTCCGGGATTTTCCTTGCTCGCGTAGATCCTGAACGAGCCATCGTCGTCATACGCAACCTGGCGATTGTTGATGGCCACCGGATAGTGACGGTAATCGCCCGCGCGAAGGTAGTGATCGAAGACTTGGCAGGACCAGTAGCGGCACGTGACGTTCTTGCCAGAGACGACGATGACCTCGTCGTCCGCGAGCTTGTAGGAGACGCCTGCGTAGCCGATCCCAGGGCCAGGAAGGTTGTTGGCGATGACCTTCGGATCGATCATGTCGAGCACCTCGTCCGACGAGTACGGGTCGTACCGCTCTTCGTCGAGCACCTGAGTACCGTCCTGCGCGATGCGCGTCGGAGTCGACCTGTCGTCTTCGTCGTATGCAATGATGCTCGTGCTCGTGAGTGCGGAGACGCCGAGACCTGCATCGACGGTGTCGTCGAGGAAAGTCAGCAGCCTTTCGAGACCTTTGGCGAGCTCGTCTTCGTCGTATTGGGGTGGCGGTCCGACTTCGTCCGTGCACCGGATCTCCATTTGTGCCTGACGGTAGTTGCCCTTGTCGACTTCGATGACCGTCTCGGGAAAGTACTGTCGCGTCATGATGAATGGGTCGAGTCCCTCTAGCTTCAACCAGTTCTTGGCTCCCTCCGGGCGTTCTGCACCGAGGTAAATCGTCGCCCGCTTCGCATCGTCGTCGTCGAAGACGATGTCTTTGTCGATGAGGAAACTGCCCATCGAACGCATGCCCTCGTCGTCACTTGCATAGACGACGATCGAAAAGAAGATGTCGTCGCCGCGCTCCAACGTGAAGACGTAGTTGCGCCCTGGGTCGAGCTTTGCATCGTGATAGAGCGTGTCCGGTCCGTCCGCCACGAAGCTTCGAATCGGCGTGAACATTCGCGTCATGACCGGATGGTCTCGGTCGATCGCGAGCTCGAGCTCGTAGCCGCCCGCAACGAGGGATGCGAGGTAACGAAACCCGTCGGCGCGCTCACGCGCGCTTCGTGCTCCGAGGGGACCCACGATCTTCTCGCCGATGTCCTTGAGCCGATCGGCGAAGCGGTTCCAGGCAGCCTGGCTCTCGGTGAGCTCATCCGACATCGTCGTTCCTCCGTAACTCCCACTTGTACATGCCGAGGAGAATCCGCTCGGCCAGGGACGTGGGCATCATCGCGAACATCTTGGCGGCCGTCCCGACCGACTTGGGGGCAAAGTAGCGGACCTTCGGGTTGGCCGCGGTGGCCGCCTTCCAGATGATCTCGGCAGTGTCTGCAGGACTGATCGCACTCTCGAGCTGTTTCTCCGTGAACTCCTCGAGACCGCCGATCAGCTCCCGGTACGGGTTGCTCGGATCGTGACGGAGGTCCTTGCCCGCCTCCCGGCTGTTCTCGAACGTCGGTGTGTCGACGAAGCCGGGCACGACGAGTGAAAGCTTGATGTTCCAAGGCGCAAGCTCGAGTCGAAGGCAGGTCGTCATCGCCTCCATCCCACCCTTGGTCGCCGCGTACGACGATGCGATAGGGGCGCTGACGTGTGCCGACATGGAGCTGACGTTGACGACGCGACCACCGCCCTGCTCCCGCATGACGGGAGTGAGCTCGCCAATGAGCTGCATGGCTGAGAGCAGGTTCACGTCGAAGACGTGACGGAGAGCGGCGCGGTCGAGCTGCTCGAGGGCGAACGGAGGACCGTACCCGGCGTTGTTCACGAGAATGTCGACGCGGCCGAAGCTGTCGAGCACCTGGTGGATGAGCGCTGAGGTCTGATCGGCGTCGCTCAAGTCGGTCGGGACGGAAAGCGCTCGACCGCCTGCTGCCTCGATGTCCGTCGCGACGGCGTCGAGGAGGTCCTTGCGCGGGGCGGCGATGGCGACGGCGTAGCCGCCTCGGGCGAATCGGCGTGCGGTGGCTTCACCGATTCCGGACGAGGCTCCGGTCACGATCACGACCTGCGTTTTGGCGGCGGGCTGGTTCATGGACGACTTCCGGGTTTTGCGGGCTATGGGGTGCCATGCTAATCCGCGCAAGCCGCGATTCATGGCTGTTCCACCGCCACACCGGCCGCGTGTCGTGCGTTGGCTCAACCGACTCGGCCCCCTCGTGGCGCCCCGCTGGCCCTCTCTCGATCCTGACGCGATCATCGAAGCCGCCTCGAAGAAGGCGAAGTCGGGCGAGCTGGGCCCGATGGACTTCCGCGATCGGCTCACGCGGATCATCGATACCGTGAACGAAGAGGCGAATCTTCACTGGATCGGCAGGCTCGCGGTCAGACAGTCGCTCGAGGGCATTCTCCAGAGCCGATTCGAGGTGTACCGGCACCGTGCCGAGCATCCAGAGATCGCTGGGGTTCCGATCGAGAAACCCGTCTTCATCGTCGGGCTCGCCCGATCGGGCACCACGATCCTTTTCAATCTTCTCGCTCAGGACCCGGCGAACCGTGCCCCATACTCCTGGGAGGTTCAGTACCCCGACCCGCCCGCGGAGGGCGATTCGTTTCATACGGATGCACGGATCGAAAGAGCCGAGAAGTACTTCGGGCAGATGGATCAGATGGCCCCGGAGCTACCTGCCATTCACGAAGTCGGCGCCACGCTTCCTCAGGAGTGCATGCCCTTCATGGCGCATACCTTGCTCACGCCCCAGCCCTGGTGGGTCTACAACATCCCTGGCTATCAAGCCTGGGTCGATCGACAGAGCGCGGCCCCCGCGTATACATACCACCGCCACTTCCTAGAACACCTGCAGAGCCGCCACAAGAAGGAGCGGTGGGCGCTGAAGAGTCCGATTCATCTCGCAACCCTCGACGCACTGCTCGAAGAGTATCCAGATGCCAGAATCATCTTCACCCACCGGGACCCAGCGAAGATCGTTCCGTCGGTCGCAAGTCTCTTCTATACGATCGGTGGTATTGCGACCGACGCCTTGTCGCCGGAGAAGGCAGGCAGGGAACACCTCGAGTGGTGGGCCAAAGCGATGAATCACGCGATGGAGGTGCGGAAGGCGAATCCGGACAAGGCCAACCAGTTCGTCGACATCCAGTTCGAGGAGGTCGTCGAAGACCCCGTGGCTGCGCTTCAGCGTGCGTACGCAAAGCTCGGCCTCGAATGGACCGATGAAGCCGAGACGCGGATGCGCGCGTTCCTCGCGAGCAACCCCCGCGGTAAGCACGGCACGCACACGTACTCTCTCGAGGATTTCGGTCTCCAGCTCGGTGAGATTCGCGAGCGCTTTGGGGCCTATTGCGAGACCTACGACGTGCCGCGGGTCCTATAGCGCGCGTTGACAAGAGCCAGTCGGAATAGTACCCACAAAAATCAGAATGACTATTCCGATCGAGGCCGCCACGGCCGTGATGGGCGCCGACTCGCCACGAAGAATCCGCTGTGTGGACCCAGGCACCAAGGAGGTGCTCGGGGAGATTGCCGTCGACCGCCCTGCCGACGTCGATGCCGCGGTCGCACGGGCCAAGGCGGCTCAGCGGCACTGGCGTCAGAGCTCGTTCGACGAACGTCGCGAGGTTCTCCGCCGGCTCATGGCCTACACGGTGGAGCACAAGGACGAGATCTGCCTGGCGATCCAGCGCGACTCTGGCAAGACACGCGAGAACGCGCTGCTCGGCGAGATCTGGACCACCTGCGAGAAGTTCCGTTGGATGATCAAGAACGGCGAGAAGCACCTGCGGCCCGAACCGGTGTCATCGGGACTCTTGCTGCACAAGACGGCGCGCCTCGAGTACCACCCGCTCGGCGTCGTGGCCGCAATCACGCCGTGGAACTATCCGTACCAAAATCTGGTCAACCCGATCATCCCCGCGTTGATGGCAGGGAACGCGATCATCGTGAAGCCCTCCGAGTGGGTTGCCTGGTCGAGCGCTCTCTTCATCGAGGCGTTTCGTGAGGTTCTGCGAAAAGCCGGTCAGAACCCGGATTTGATCCAGGCCGTTCAGGGGTATGGCGAAACCGGGGCAGCACTCGTCCGCGCCGACGTGGACACGATCCTCTTCATCGGCTCCGTCAAGAACGGACGCCGTGTGATCGAAGGGAGCGCAGAACGGGTCACGCCGGTCGTGATGGAGCTCGGCGGTAAGGATGCATTCATCGTCTGCGAGGACGCGGATTTGGAACAGGCCGTCCATGCTGCGCTCGCCGGATGCTACGTAAATTGCGGTCAGAACTGCGTCGCATCGGAGAGGATTCTGGTACATGAGAGCCTTTACGAGGCCTTCGAAAACCGCGCCGCGGAGCTGGTCAGCACGTTTCGCCAAGGCAGCAGCCGCGAAGGGCTCGTGGATGTGGGAGCGATCATCACGCCCCTTCAGCTCGACCTCATCGAGAAAGCGGTCGAGGGCGCGATCGAGGAGGGGGCCCGAGTCGTCGCCGGCGGGAGACGCGTCCTCAGCGACAAGGGAGACTACTTCGAGCCGACGATCTTGGCGGACGTCCAGCCGGATATGCGTATCGCGCAGGACGAAGTCTTTGGACCAGTGATGCTGCTGATTCGCGTGCGCGACGACGCCCATGCCATCGAGGTCGCAAACGCTGTTTCGTACGGCCTTTCGTCGTCGGTGTTCTCGAAGAACCGAAAGCGCGCGCGCAAGATCGTCGATGCGCTCGAAACCGGAATGAGTGCGATCAACGAGTTCGGCGGAATCACCTACATGGCGCAGGACCTGACCTTCGGAGGCGTCAAGGAGTCGGGGTTCGGCAGGATGAACGGCCGCGATGGGCTTCGTTCGATGTGCAACACCAAGGCGGTGGTCGACGATCGATTTCCGATCCACCAAGCGAACAAGATGTACCCCGTGAAGGCCGAGCAGTACGGAGTGTTCAGCGGCGTGATCGACCTGGTGTATGGCCGCGGGATGAAGCAGCGTTGGCTCGGCTTGCTGAGGGTTCTCGGCCGCGGTCGATGATCGATACGTACGATTTCATCATCGTGGGTGGAGGCTCCGCTGGATGCATCGTCGCTGCGCGGTTGAGTGAGGACCCCTCGACTCGGGTGTTGATGCTCGAAGGCGGACCGAGCGCGGAGGATCACCCCGAGACGCTTTCGGCGGACGGCTACAAGCTCGCGTTCATCAACGACGAGGTGATGTCGGAGCGCTTCTCGGTGCCCCAGACCCACTCGGCACGGCATCGCAGCTTTGCGGGAACCGGATCGGTCCTCGGCGGCAGCGGTTCCGTCAACGGCATGGTGTACACGCGCGGGTCGCGGGAGGACTACGCCGAGTGGCCAAAGGGATGGAACTGGGAGGACATCCAACAGGAATTCCGGTCGATCGAGCAGACGCTGCGGCCGCACCGGAGGCCGGCCACCGGATGGACCGAAGCCTGCATCGCCTCCGCCGAGCAACAGGGTTTCACGCGAAAGGAAGACCTGAACGACGGAAACCTGAGCAACGTGATCGGTTACGAGTGGATGTCATACGAAGGAGACGCGCGTCGAAGCTCTTACGTGGCATTCGTCCGCGATGCGGGTGAGCGCCCGAACCTGACGGTGATCGCCAAGGCGCGCGTCCATCGAATCGTCTTCACCGCCGATCGGCGGGCCCGTGCCGTCGAGTTCGAGCACGACGGGCAACTCGGACGGGCAGAGGCCCGGGCGGAGGTCGTTCTCTGTGCCGGAGCGCTCGAAACGCCGAAGCTGCTGATGCTGTCCGGCGTTGGACCGGCCGAGCATCTGCGCGAGCATGGAATTCCCCTGGTTCTGGACCAACCGGCAGTGGGAGCAGGCCTGCACGACCATCCCAACGTTCCGGTCTTTTACAAGACGCGCAAAGACATCGACTGCTTCTATCCACAGCTCTATAGCTTCTTCCGAACGAATCGGGACAATGACCTGCCCGCGTCACAGAGTGACACCTGCTACGTGTACTGGCCCGCGCCCTCGGCGATGCGCCAGATGATGGAGCGCATGGTGCCGCCGAAGGTCATCCCTCACGCACTCTACGGGCCGCGGAGTCGTGCGGCCGTACGCGCCATGATCCGCGGCGCGTTCAAGGTGGGCGCACTCCAGCGGTTCACGGACCACATGTTCGGCATCATCTTGATCCTCGGCAAGCCCAAGAGCCGCGGCACCCTGCGGCTTCAAAGCACCGATGTGGCCGATCAGGCCCTGATCGATCCGAACTACTACTCGCACCCCGAAGACATGGACACGATGGTCCAAGGCGTCCGGATCGCACGTCGGATCGGTGCTTCGCAGGGGCTGGCCACCTGGGGCGCGAACGAGCTGATGCCCGGCAAGCGGATCCGCACCGATGCGGCCATTGCGCGCTACGTCCGAAAGAATACGATCACGACCTACCACTTCGCCGGAAGTTGCCAGATGGGAACCTCTCCGAATCACGCCGTCGATACGGATCTCCGCCTGCGCGGGGTCAGCGGGCTTCGGGTGGCCGACGCATCGGTGATTCCGTGGACACCGGTTTCGGCACTGAACGCGCCGAGCATGCTGATCGGATACCGAGCTGCCACCCTTCTGCGCGAAGCGGGCTTGTGAGGTCGGTTCTTTTCCCTAAATAGCTGGGGTTCAGACCCCGTCTATCCTCTGGTTGGAGCCGCCCGCCGCTCCGCCTATCCTGCTGAGCTCAACAATGAATCGACTGAAACACGCATTCGTGGCCCTCCTTGCAGTGGGCGCTTTCTTTCTTCCCCGCTCGATTCCGACTGCCGAGGCCGAGTCGGCCACCGTCATCCGCTTCGCCTCGCTCGCCCCGCCCGGGTCCGCATTCATGAAGCTCATGAAAGCCTGGAACCGGAGCCTCAAGGACGGCACCGAGGGGCGGGTAGAGCTTCGCTTCTACTCGGGCGGCAGCCAGGGGGACGAGCGGGATTTCATTCGGAAGGTCCGAGCCGGACAGATGGATGCGGCAGGCGTTTCGACGACCGGGCTCGGAATGGTTGCACGGCCGGTCTTGGTTTTGGCCTCTCCGGGCTTGATCACCGAGTACGACCAACTCGAGCGTACTCGCACCGAGCTGAACGACCGCTTCACCAAGCTCTTCGAAGACAACGGTTTCGTGCTGCTGAACTGGGGCGAGGCCGGGAAGACTCGTTTGTTTTCGATGGAGCCGTTTGCCAAGCCCGAGGATCTGAAGAGGTTGCGGCCCTGGGCTTGGAAGGACGACCCGGTCTTTGCCGAGTTCGTCAACGTGATTGGTGCGAATCCAGTTCGCGTGGGTGCGCCGGAAGTCTACGGCGGATTGCAGACGCGCATGCTCGATACCGTTCCCGTTTCTGCGCTCGCCGCAGTGGCCATGCAGTGGTACACGCGACTGAACTACATGGCCAAACAGAACCTCGGAATCATCATCGGTGGCTCTGTGATCAAGTCTGAGAAGTTCTACGCGCTGAGCGAACACGACCAAAAAATTCTGCTGGAGACGAGCGAGCGCGCTGCCCGCGCAGGAGACAAGCTGGCCCGCCGCGACGACAAGCGTGCCTACGACTCGTTGATCAAGCGTGGCATCACCGTGGTGGACACCGCCCCTCACAAGGCTGCATGGGATGCCGCGGCGGCGCAGACTCGCAAGAACCTGACGGGCCGTCTCTACAGCAAGAGCCTGCTGGACGCCGTCGAGAAGGTCGTCCGCGGCGACTAGCTAGCTCTGCGCGCTGTGCGCCTCTAGCCTAGGGTTTCTTCGAGGAATTGGAGCGTGAGGTTGTTGAAGAGCGTTGGGTATTCGACCATGACCCAGTGCCCGCACTTCGAGATCAGCACCGTCCGTGAGCTCTTGCATCGCTCGGCGACCTTGGCGGCCCCCGACGAAGGGCAGAACTTGTCGTTGGCGCCCCAGAAGCAGAGAACGGGACAGGCGAGCTCGCAAAGCTGGTCCTCTTGATTCGCCACCTGGATGCGCGCGATGTTGTCTTTGTGCTGCGTCATGGCGACTTGGTAACGCTCTTCGATCACTTCGTCGGTGATCTTGGATTCGTCGTGGAGTTGTAGGGTGAAGACCTTGCGCATGGTCTCCTTGCTGATGCCCTCTTTGTAGAGGACCCGAATCATCGCCTTGATGCCCTCCATCGCCATGTACGTCTCGCGCGTCTCGAGGCCGCCGGGCGCCATCAGAACCAGCTTCTCGACGAGGTCTGGATATCGGAGCGCCATCGCAATGGCGATCGCCCCACCCTGCGAGTTACCAACGACGGTCACTCGATCGACGCCGATCGCCTCGAGCAGCTCTTTGTACTGTCCTGCAACGTCGTCGAGGCTGAAGGAGCCCTCCGTCGGTTTGGTCGAGTAGCCGTAGCCCATCGTGTCGGGGACGATGGTTCGGTATCCGTGCTCCGCGAGAAAGGGATAGTTGCCCTTGAAGTTGCTCCAGCCACTGGCACCGGGACCAGACCCGTGGATGAACAAGACAGCGCCCTGCTCGCCGCTGCCCGCCTCGTGATAGTGCATCGTGATACCAGCGCCGAGCTCGGCATACTTCCCCTCGGGGACCGCTTCGACGACCATGATTCAGCCCCCCTTCTCGCGCGCCTCTTTGGCGCGTCGATAAGCTTTGGTGAGGAGCTGTGGTGGATGGTGCCCCCACTCGCTCACCTTGCCGTGGGTCACGGCCTGCCAGCCCTCGTGGATCTCGATGGCGCCTGCGCCAAACTCGAAATGGAAGCCCGACGGTGTGTATCCGTAAAACGAGAACATTTTGTCATTGGGATGCCGGCCCAATGTTTGGTGGACCATGCCACCGGAGAACAGAAACCGGTCATAGCAGCGACCCACCTCGTCCATCGACTGCGCTTGCACCATGAAGTGGTGGATCTTCTTCAACTGGGCGCCACCGAACGCAAGTGAATGGTGCCTCGCGTTCGCATGCATGAACGTGACATCGATCTTGTGCCCAAAGTACTCGCAGCGAATGTAGTCGCTGAGCGCCAGTCCGAAGACGGCGGCATAGAACTCCTCGTGCTGCGCATCCTCCTTCGAGACGACGACGACGTGCCCGAGGCCCTGATCCTCGGCGACGAAGCCGCCTTCCACGAGCTTCGATGCGAAGGGCTCTTGCGCCTTATTCGGGCCGTAAAAAACCTCTACGGGGTTGCCCGCAGGGTCCTCGAAGCAAATGAGGGCCTCGACCTGGCGAAGCTGCGCATGCGCTGCACTGCCCTGGGTCACCGAGTGGCCGAGGTCGCGCACGCGTGCGGCGATTCCTTCGAGCTCGGCAGGGCCTTCGACCTCCCAGCCAATGGCCGCCAGGTCGTCTGCGGGACCCTGCTCGATGAAGAAGCGCTGCCGATAGCTGTCCATCCGGAGCGAGAACCCGGCATCGCCACGCCTGTCGACCACTTCCAGCCCGAGGATCTTCGTGCCAAAATCCTCCCAAGCAGCGAGGTCGCTGACTTCGAACGCCAAGTAGCCCAACTGTTTCACCGCACTCATCTGCTAGCCTCCGCGGTGAGCATAGTACGACCCGGTCCCACCGCTACGGAGAAAGTGGATGCACACTGAGACTCAATCTCACACGCAGGCGCGCACGACGGGCCTGTCGGTTCCGACCGTCGCAGCCATCGCGTTGTTCGTCGGAGGACTCACCGCACTCCACGTCTATCTGCACTACCGTGCGCACGCCGTGTTCAACCCCACACAAATTGCGCTGGCGTTCTTCCTCGTGATCAACGCGATGATCGCATGGTGGGAGATCGCACTGTTCGTGAGTCAGGACAAGATCCAAGCGGAGTTCGACGCGATGCGGGAACCTTACCGCGGGCGGGAAATGGAGGCGTGCGCGGAAGTATTTTCCAGACCGATCCCGGTGAGCCGCCTTCTCGCGTTCGACGAGTGGACGCGGGTTTGGTCGACCTACTCGCTCTTCGATCCGGGCTACTCGGATCGCCGGTCGTTCGGCTACAACATCGATGTCGGAAACGGGTTCACCACGTTGGTCCCTGCGACGCTCTTTGCGTTCGGAATGACCTTCGAGCTGATGCCCGCTCGAGTTCTCGGCATCATCGGAATCATCATCTTCTGGCAGATGTTCTACGGGACCGCAGTGTACTTCTTTCAGTTCTTCAACAACGGGCGGCACAGAGGCCACCGATTGAAGGACCTTCTGCTCTTCGTCGGGATAAGCAACGCGATGTGGGCGATGTTCCCACTCTGGGGGCTTTGGGCCAGCGTTCAGCTGATCCTGAGCGGCAGCTACGGCGTCTTCTTCTAATTGACGAGCATCTGACGATCAGGCCGACCTCGCGCTGCGCTTGAGCATCATCTTCTGCATCAGGCGAAAGTCGGAAATCGCCTCGCGGTTTTTCTCTTCGAAGGGGTACGGTGCGCCCAGGGCATGTGCGGCAACCAGTCCCGACATGAAGGATAGGTCGTGTCCGCCCTCTGGCGTGGTGAACGTCCCGCAGTAGTAGAGTCCGTTCTTTCCTTGTAGGTGTCGAACCATCGTCATGATGAGAAGGTTGCGAAGCGACACGGTATGCGTGGGGTGGGGCAGATCGATCCGCTTCTGGACCTTGTCGATCGCCTTGCGCGAATTGAAGGTCACCAACATCGGAACGCCCGCATCTTTGATGTTCGGGTTCTGTGCGGAGATGACGAACGTGCACTCGAGCGCACCGGTAGGATCGATCTCCGAATAGGTGTTGAAGCCGGACAGAATTCGCTTTCGGTGCTTCTCCGGCAGCACGTTCGTATCCGAGTGTACGGTGAACTTCGCGAAGGTCGGATCGACATCATCGACGTACTGGGCGTTGCCGAGCAGGAAGCGCTGTAGCCAGGTTGGCGACTCCAAGGCCTGAAGCACCGAGCTCGAGTCACAGGCAAACACGACCTTGTCCACGTGGTAGCTGCGACCCTGCTTGTCCGTGATGACGAAGCTACCCGGGGCTCCGGACACCCGCGTGATCTCGTGATCGGTATGAACCCGCTCCCGGAAAGACTCGGTCATTCGGTCGAACACATCGCGAGGAACTCCCACCCAGGTTCCCATCTGCGTGGGCTGGTCGAGCGGTACGATGCTTTCCAGCAAGGGAAGGATCACGGCGGGCACGCCTTTCATCGAAGTCGTGATGAAGCTCGCGCAATGGATGGGGACGAAAACCTGCTCCCAGAACGCCTTGGAGATCCCGAACAGACGCGCGAGCCCATAGAGCGGAATGAGGTTCAGCGGGTTGAAGTAGGAGAAGTGGTAGAGCGATTCGTGGGTCTTGCTCGGCAAGAAGACCGAATTGACCTTGGAAACGAACGAGACCAGCCGCTTCCATCTCCGAAACTCCGGTGCGAACCGTTTCGCCATGGCGGTCTGTTCGTCTTGGCAGAAGTGTCCATCGGGAGTCTGAATGAAGTACGAGATGGGCAGCGTCGTGATCCCAACCCCGAGCTCTTCGAGCAGCAACTCGTAGTTGTGATAGTACATCTGCGGCCAAGCCACGACGAGCAAGGGGGATTCGACGTCGCCGTCCTCGGTCTTCCACCGAAAGGTCTTGGCGTTCCCGCCGATGGCTGAGGTCTTCTCGAACAGGTCGACCTCGTAGCCCGCCCGCTCGAGCGCCCATGCGGCTCCGACTCCGGCGATACCGCCGCCGATCACACCGATCTTCTCTTTCACGACACCTCTCGAATGCTGCGCTACGAGCGCCTAGGAACGAGGTCCACGACGGGCCCGTGACGCAAGGTATGACAGAGCCCCTTGTAGATGCCCAGTGATTCGTAGACCGCCGCGGTCATCATCACCGTTCGCGTCTGTCCGAGGACGGTGAACGGAAACCCGCTGTGGAGAAACGCAAACGAAAGCTCGA
>CBDUCC010000065.1:0-13577 GCA_965365555.1 uncultured Myxococcales bacterium
CTGGTCCTGGCCTTCACCCCCATCCCCTCGAGCTCGAGCCGAACGGACCGCGTCTCTGGCTACATCGTCGGCGGCATCTTCATGGCTACGGGCCTAGCCGCCTTCGCGACCTCGTTCCGGCCGACGCCGAGTGAAGGGGCCTGGCAGGAGTACAACCGCCGCAAGATCCCGATGCCGGGCCACGAGTTTAGCTGGCGGGTCGCACCCGCGGTTTCGCGCCGAGGCGCAGGTCTGTCCTTCGGCGGCACGTTCTGATAGGAGGCAATGGATGGAGCTCGATCAACTCAAAGTCATCGTCACTGGCGGCGCGTCCGGTCTCGGAGAGCATTTCGCCAAGCAGTTGCTCGCCGCAGGGGCCCAGGTGGCCGTGGGCGACGTGAACGAAGAGGGCCTCGCCGCCCTCCCCGAAGGCATCCACCGCCACCGTCTGAACGTCGCCGAGCAGTCCGAAATCGAGAGCTTCGTGCCCTGGGCCGCGGAGCAGATGGGCGGTCTCAACGGACTGATCAACAATGCGGGCATCATCCGGGACGGCCTCTGGGTCGGCAAGAGCCGCTCGACCGGTGAGATCCGACGCATGTCGCGCAAGGACTGGGACCTGGTCATCGCGATCAATCTCACCGGCGCATCGTTGATGGTGCAGGAGGTCGTCGCGCACATGATCGAGCACGAAGAGCCCGGCGTGATCGTGAACATTTCGTCGATCGCGCGCCACGGAAACCGCGGCCAGACGAACTACGTCGCGGCGAAGGCGGCCCTCGCTGCCAACACCAGGACCTGGATGAAGGAGTTCGCCCCCTACGGGATCCGCGTTGCCTCCGTTGCGCCAGGCGCCACCGAGACCTCGATGACCGCGGGTATGAACCAGAAGGCGCTGGACATGATCCGCGCCTCGATCCCTCTCGGGCGGATGGGGAAACCGGAAGACATCTGGCGCGCCGTGAAGTTCATCTTCGACTGCGACTACTTCACCGGCGAAACCATCGACGTGCATGGCGGCGCAACGCTGTAGTCAGCCGAGCGCGCGAACGACCGCTCGATGCAGAAAGTAGCCGAGCGGCAGAAGCGCACAGCCGATCGCGTACGCACCCCAGAACGACAGCCGTTCCCGAGCGAGGAACGGAACGAAGAACAGAACCGTGATCGGAAGCGCGACTAGAATGCTCCGCGCAAGCTCGAACGCGCTCGTCGAGTCGCGGTGCTGCAGATAGGCCAGCGGAAGCACCAGCATGGTCGCTAGCGGGAGCGCAACGATGAAGCCTGCCGCGACCGGGTAGCGACGCGACATCCACGCCACACCGGCGATCACGAGAGCCGAGACGAGCGTGTTCAGCACGAACGTCATCGCTACTCCGAAGCGGCGACCTTCTCCACCGCCTGGAGGAGGCTCTTGCTGTAGACGCGACCAGTTAGATTCTCGCGGGCCTTCTTCTCGACCGCGTCCCATTCGGCTCGATGGGCCGCGAGATCGACTTCGACCATCCCGCGCCCGATCATCGAGTTGTACGCGCGCTGGTCGTCACGCCGGGACAGCGTGTCGAGGGCTCGCGCTGCGCGTTCGCTCGTGTCCATCAGCGCCTTCTGGTCTGCCTCGGAGAGCTCGTCGAACTTCTCACGCTTGATGAGAGAGCCACCGACGATGATCGCGAAGTTCTGCTTCGCGACGTAGTTGAGTCGCGTGTACCACTGCATCGCAACGGCCGCGATCGATGAGGTGGGCACCACGTCGACCATCCGGGTTTGCAGTCCGCCGTACACCTCGGGAACCCCCATCCGAACCGGATTCGCGCCAACCACGCGCATCAGCTCCGCGAAGATTGGGTCGTCCTTCCACGCCCACGGGCGCTGCGTCTTGAGGTCCTCGGGCCGGGCGAACTCTTCTGCGGCGCAGATGCGATTCTTCCCCGCCTCGCCCCAGGCCGTGTTCACGAACCCGGCCGCCTCGAACATCTCGTTGAACCGGGGCCCAAGCTCGCTTCGGGCGCGCTCGAGCTGATCGTACTCCGTGATGAGTCCCGGAGCGGAGAGGACGAGCACCGGACGCACCACCATCCCAAGACCGGTCGTCGTCACGCCAGCGGCATCGACCTGCCCCGCGCGGACTTTGCGGATGAAGTCCCGCTCATCGCCCTGGCTGCCCCCCGAGTAGAACCGAAGCTGCACTCGATTCTCGGTGGCGGTCTTCAAACTCCGATTCCAGGCCTTCATGACCTTCATGAACGCCGACCCAGGCGGAGCGAGCGATGCGAAGCGAATCACGGTGGCGCCCTCCGCACCTGCGGCCGGCGTCATCGAGCCAGGCAGCAGGAAGGCGAGCGCGGCAAGGATCCCAACGCAAAGCTGCTGCAGCCTCCGCACCGGCCTACTCCGCGAGGTCGCTGAAGAAGTAGTCGATTCGATCGAGGTAGCGCTCGGCCTTGCGCCGCGCGAGTGTGTTGCTCAGGCGGGCCTCGGGAAGCACATCGCCGGCCGCGAGCACCTCTTCGAGCAGCTCTTTGTAAAGCTCGTGGTCACCGATGTTGACCGCGTAATAACGAGCCATGCTGAGCTGCACCATCAGGTTGCGTCGCTCGGTCTTCTCGAGGGTGTCGTCGAAGAGGACCTTGGCCCGATCCATGTCCGGCGGAAACTCCGAAGCCGCAAGCGTCGCCATCGTCATCTGACCGATCATGAACATGAAGTCCGGGTCGAGCTCGACCGAATAGCCGAGCAAGACTTTCGCCAGCGGAAGGTCCGCGACGGTGTCCATGTCCTCCATGCCCATGTTGATGCGAGCGCCGAGGGAGGCGCCGGACCAAAGCAGGATCGCCGCGTCCTCCTTCTCGGTGAACGCTTCACGGACCCAGCGATCGAGCTCGTCGACACCGCCCTTGAGCGCATCGTCGAACCCCGGATGACGGTTCCGCAGGAAGTGCTTCGAGAGGTCCCAGGCTCGGTTGTACATCACCAGCGCGCGGGCCCGCAGATGGTCGGCTTCTTCCCACTGGTCCTCGAAGTCCGCCACCTCGACCCGGTCCTCGATCCATCCGGTGCCGTAGCCGATGTACGCGGCGACGAGCGACATGCCGATCGTCTCGTTGTCGGGGACGATCCGGAGCAAGCCCTCGAGCTGAATGATGCTCGCGGGAAACGACTTGCCGACCAACTCGTAATCCCAGTGCTGCTCGACCCCGGGCGCGGCCCGACCGAAAAGCTCGGCCGTCGAATCCGCTGCGAGCTTCTCCGTGTCGCAGCCAGTGAGCGCGACAAGCCCCAGGAAGAGCGAACTAAGGACCGAAGAACGAAACCGGCGCATGGCCGCGAAGTGAACCCGATGACCCCCGACAAAACAAGGAAAATCGGACCCTCGGCGCCCAGCAGTGGGCCGCCCTCGCGCGCCGGACCAGAACGAAAATGGCCTGTGTGCCGTTTTGACAGGGGGTGGGCGGCGGGTTAGTCCCGCGCGGAGGGGACATGACTCCAGGGGAATGCCGCGATCAACTCCAAGACCTTCGACAGCGCATGGAAGCGCTGGGGAGGTATCTTTGACCTCGACGGGCTTCGCCACAACGTCGATCGGCTGACGAACCTGAGCCTCGCGGAGGGCTTCTGGGATGACCAGACCAAGGCCCAGAGGCTCATGCGCGAGCGTGCGTCGTCCGAAGAAACCCTCAAGGAATTCGAGCGAGTCAGCCGCGAAGTCGTCGATCTTCTCGAGCTTCTCGAGCTCGCCGCCGAGGAAGACGACGAAGGGGTGGTCCGGGACGTGGCCGAGCAGCTTCCTTCCTTGGAGGCCGAGGTTCGGACCCTGGAGCTCAAGCGGATGCTCACCGCAGACGACGATACCGACGCGATCGTCACGATCAATCCAGGCGCGGGCGGTACCGAGGCACAAGACTGGGCCGAGATCCTACTCCGGATGTATCTGCGCTGGTGCGAGCGGCGAGGATTCAAGACCGAGCTCCTCAGCAAGCAGCCCGGAGACGAGGCGGGGATCAAGGACGCGACGTTCGTCGCCCGAGGACCGAACGCGTACGGGTACCTTCGAGCGGAGAACGGTGTTCACCGTCTGATCCGAATCAGCCCGTTCGACGCCAACAAGCGGCGCCACACCTCGTTCGCCGGTGTGAGCGTCGTGCCCGACCTTGGCGACGACCTGACCGAAGGCGAGATCGAGATCAAGGACGAAGACCTCGAAGTCTCCACCATGCGCTCGGGGGGCGCTGGTGGCCAGCACGTCAATCGAACCGAATCCGCAGTTCGCATGAAGCACATCCCGACCGGCTTCACGGTCCGATGCGAGGCAGAACGCTCACAGCATCAGAACCGGGAAACCGCTCTCAAGATGCTCCGAGGCCTGCTCTTCGAGAAGGCTCGCAGGGAACGGGAAGAGGCCTTCGAGGAAGCGTTCTTGAGCGACAGGGCGGACATCGCGTTCGGCTCACAAGTCCGCACCTACACCCTCCAGCCATACACGATGGTCAAAGACGAGCGCACCGACCACAAGGCGACGAACGCCGAATCGGTGCTCGATGGGGAGCTCGACGAGTTCATCGAAACGTACCTGCTGATGAACGCTGAGAAGAAGCAGGCGAAGAAGAAGACGGGCGAAGCCCAAGGGGACTGACCAGTGGCCACCGAAGACGAGCTCAGACAAACACGGCTGAACAAGGCAGAGCGCCTCCGGGAGCTTGGAGTGCTGCCCTACCCGAACGCGTTCCGGACCACGCCCGAGCTCGAGGACAAACGCAGAGAGGTCGTGGCTCTCGCCAGCGACGAAGCGGCCCGGGCAACGCTGCCGCTCGAAGACGAGCTTGCCGACGATGCACCGCACCTTCCCCTGTTTGGGCGCGTGATCGCAAAGAGAGGCCCTTTCTTGGTGATCCGCACGCCCCACGGAGATGCGCAAGCACTCGTCCGCCCCGACAGCCTGAGCGAGCGGGACGGAGCACTGTTGAAGCTCCTCGACCTCGCCGACCACGTCCTGGTCGAAGGCCCACTCATCCGAACGAAGACCGGCGCACTCGCAGTGAGTGCGCGTCGCTACGATCACCTCGGCAAGGCGCTGTTGCCCCCGCCTGCCAAGTGGCACGGGCTGAAGGACGTCGAGAAACGGTACCGGGAGCGCTACGTCGACCTGTTCGCAAACCCCTCGGTCGCGGAGGTGTTCCGCGCCCGAACGCGAATGGTGCAGTCCCTTCGCCGTTTCCTCGACGAGCGCGACTTCCTAGAGGTGGAGACGCCACTCCTTCACGCGATCCGGGGCGGTGCCACGGCCAAGCCTTTCGAGACTCATCACAACACCCTCGACCTCGAGTTGATACTCCGCATCGCGCCCGAGCTCTACCTCAAGCGGCTTCTGGTCGGCGGCTTCGATCGCGTGTACGAAATCGGCCGCGCGTTCCGCAACGAGGGCATCAGCACCAAGCACAACCCCGAGTTCACGATCCTCGAGTTCTACATGGCATACGCCACGCATGAGGACCTCATGGACCTCGTCGTCGAGATGCTTCGGGCCGTCGACGCGGATCTTCGGAAGCGATTTCCCGAGCTGACGCAGGAACGAAACTTCGACCTCGACGCGGACTGGAAACGGGTCCGCATGCGAGAGGCCATCGCCGAGCGGCTTCGCCGTGCCGGCGATGAGCCGGTGCCCCCCTCCCCCTGGACCGAGGTGCTATCGCCCGACCAGGTCGACGATGCAGACGCGCTCTCGGCGGCGTGCGAAGCGATCCAGCCGAAGCTCGATCCTACCGCCCAGAAGCAACTACAACACTGTGAGACCCATGGCGAGCGGGTGTTCGCGCTGTTCGAACTGCTCGTCGAGCCGGATCTCACTCGGCTGTATCGGACCACCAATGGTGCGCAGTCGGTTCCTGTCTTCGTGACCGAGTTTCCCTGGGAGGTGTCCCCCCTTGCCCGTCGAAGCGACACGGAGCCCGGCTACGTCGACCGGTTCGAGCTCTTCATCGACGGGCGTGAGCTGAGCAACGCCTTCAGCGAGCTCAACGACCCGGACGACCAAGCCTCACGCTTCGAATCACAGCTTCGAAATCGGGAGCGCGGCGACGACGAGGCGATGGACTTCGACGCGGACTACATCCGGGCGCTCTCACACGGAATGCCGCCGGCAGCCGGTTTCGGACTCGGCGTCGACCGGCTGCTGATGCTGCTGTGCAACCAGCCCTCGATTCGGGACGTATTGCTCTTTCCTCTGCTCCGGCCGGAGGCCGAATGAGCGAACGCAGACCGCTCGGCCTATGGGCGGGAGTGCTGTGCGGCTTGGGGGTCACGCAGGTGGCTGCAGTGCTCCTGTTCATGGGAACCAGCACCGAATGGTTCCAGGCGTTGCTCGCCGACGACCTGGTGTGGGTCCGACTCGCAATCGGTTGGGGGACGGCACAGCTCAGCCTCCTCCTGCTCAGTCTCGGCGTCCTCGGGCGGGCCCGCGCGCTGCCTCGGGGGTCGCGCGGACGGGCGCGAATCGTCGGGCTCGCCATCACAGGCGCGCTTCATGCCCTGGTCACGAGTGCAATCGTCGGCACCCTGCTCTGGGCCTCCAAGGTGTCGATCGGCCACGTTCTAGGCGGCAGCGTGGCGAGCCTGCTTTTCGGCCTCACGCACCTCGCCTACCCCGAGGTCGAACTCGATTGGATCGCCGAAGTGTACTACGTGGCGAAGAACCTGAACGCCCTGACCTCGGCCGCGATCCTGAGCCTGGCAATCGCCTGTTGGTTCCTGGTTCCGCTGGAACGTCGGCAACGTTTTTGGTGGTTCTTCGACGGCGCACTCGTGGTCGCGGTTGTGGCTGCGAGCGCCTTTCTCCCTTTTTCTCCCGAAGAAGGTGACGACATGAGCCTCGCGCGCTCGGTCCTCCGCGTAGGGATCACGACGCTGTTCCTCGCGCGCGCCGCCCTCCGCCTCGTCGGACCGCTCCTCGGCCTCTTCGAGCGGATCGGGTTCCGCTCGATGGTCGCCGCACGTCACCTTCGCGCCAAGAAGACCGGATTTCTCGCGGCTAGCGGAACGCTGTCGATCCTCGCGGTGGCCGTCTCCTCGTGCATGTTGATCTCCGTCCTCAGCGTCATGGGGGGCTTCCGAGCGGACTTGAAGAAGAAGATCCTCGGGAACCACGCGCACATCGTCGTCGATCGCGCACACGAGGAGCTCAGCGACTGGCAACCCATCCTCGACGGCGCGCGGGCAACGCCGGGTGTCGTGGGTGCCACGCCTTTTCTGCAGGTCGAGGTGATGGTGTCGAGCCTTTCGAGCCGCGCCGGTGCGCTGCTCCGCGGAATCGACCCCCAGACCGTCTCCGAAGTCACGGACCTCGCCAAGAACATGACCCACGGCCGGCTCGAGTACCTCGAGCATCCCGAGCGGATCCTCGATTCGCCGGTCGGCGCGACGAAGAAGGGGGCGCTCGACGCCATGATCGAAGGTGCGGAGCGGACCGCAGCCCGGGGCCTACCCGAAGCATCGGTCGAGGACGCGCTGCCTGGGCTCATCGTCGGCCAAGAGCTGGCCCGAGCCCTTCGCCTGGTCGTCGGCGATCGCGTGACCGTGGTCTCGCCTCGTGGGGACCTCGGCCCAACGGGCCCCATCCCGAAGACGCGATCCTTCCGAATCGCGGGGATCTTCTACAGCGGCATGTACGAGTACGACATGAAGCACGCCTACATCGACCTCGAGGTCGCACAACGCTTTTTTCGCTCGGAAGGTCGCATCAGCGGTGTTGAGGTCAAAGTCGACGACGTCGAGCGTGCGCCTACCCTGGCCACCGAGCTCGGCCGGCAGCTCGCCCGAGAGGAGCTTCGCGTGCGTGATTGGAAGATGATGAACCAACAGCTCTTCGGCGCTCTGGCCCTCGAGAAGCTGGCCATGTTCATCACCCTCGGCATCGCGATCCTCATCGCCGGGTTTTCGGTGTTTGGCACCCTCACCCTCCTCGTGCAGGAGAAGCGGCGCGAGGTCGGCATCCTGAAGACGATGGGAACCTCGCCGCGAAGTGTGGTCCGGATCTTCGTGATCGAGGGTCTACTGATCGGGCTCGCCGGCGGGCTGATGGGGCTCGGCCTTGGATTCGTCCTCACTTTCGCCGCGGAACACTTTGGAATTCGTATGAACCCCGAGGTCTACTACATCGACAAGCTCCCTGTTCATCTCGACCCGACCGAGTTCGCGCTCGTCGGAGCGGCTACCGTGGTGGTATGCCTGGCGGCAACCCTCTTTCCCGCGTATCAAGCGAGCCGAGTGCGGCCGGTGGACGCGCTCCGATACGATTGATCTCCGGGGCCTAGATGTCCGATCCACTCGTCAGCGTGCAGAACGTGAGCAAGGCCTTCGAGCACGAAGGCAGGTCGCTGGAAGTGCTCAAGGGTATCGATCTCGACATCGATGCCGGCGACATGGTCACGATCGTCGGTCCGTCGGGGGCCGGGAAGAGTACGCTTCTGCACTTGGTCGGCACACTCGACCTGCCGACGGAGGGTCGAATCATCTACGCCGGCCAGGACGTGACCCAACTCGGAAGCTCCGAGCTGGCAGAATTTCGCAATCGAAGCATCGGTTTTGTTTTCCAATTTCACCATTTGCTGCCTGAGTTCACGGCGCTGGAAAACGTCCTCATGCCGGGCCTCATCCAAGGCCGGCGCCGCCTCGAAGACCGGGCTCGGCTGCTCCTCGACGAAGTCGGCTTGTCCTCCCGACTCACCCATCGGCCCGGCGAGCTCTCAGGCGGAGAGCAGCAGCGGGTCGCCCTCGCCCGTGCGCTTCTGATGAATCCGAAGCTCGTGCTGGCCGATGAGCCGACCGGCAATCTCGACAGTCAGACCAGCGAATCGGTGCAGTCGCTCTTCTTCGACCTGAACCGACGGCACGGAACGACCTTTCTCATCGTGACGCACAGCCGGGACTTTGCAGCCATGATGCCGCGGCAGGTCTCGATGAAGGACGGCCGCATCGTTTCGGACGAGCGGCGCTCGAAACCCCTTGAAAATCAAGGAAATCCAACTTGACCCCCACACAGGGCCCAAGCTATAGCCGCCCGGATCGCTTGCTCTTCCCATGCGCCTTTCCGCCCCTGCCATAGCCCTGATGCTTGCAGGGCTCGCTTCCGTGGCGGGCGCTCAAAGCGGGGAGAACATGCCGGAGACGCCACCGCCGCCGACCCGTCCTGTTCGAACGTCACCCCAGCCAGCCCAGGCGCCCGACCCCATCTCCCCCGAAGACCCTGAGGGCGAAGACTACGAGCCCGTCGAGGACACCGAGGCGGCGGTTCGGGTTCCGAAGACGAGCTGTCACGGCAAGGAGATTCGCCGCATCGTGGTGGTTGGCGCAAGGCGCGTGGACCCGGACGACGTCAAGGCCACGATGAAGCTCCGAACGGGCGATGTCTGCGAAGACCCGGCCGTCACCCGAGACGCCAAGGCGCTCTGGGGGATGGCCTACTTCGACGACCTCCAGATCGAGGCGGACCCGCTCGGCGCGGGCATCAAGCTTACCATTCGAGTCATCGAGCGTCCGGCGATCCGCAAGGTGATCTACAAGGGCAACGACGAGGTGGACGACGAAGACATCGACGAGTCGATCACACTCGAGGAAGGCACCATCCTCTCGGTGCCAGAAGTCGAGACCCAGGCCGATGCGGTCCGGCAGCTCTACGCCGAAGAGGGCTTCTTTCTCGCGGATGTGAAGTACGAGCTTCGCCGTGTTCCGGGCGACTCCAACCAGGTCGACGTGGTCTTCAAGATCGACGAGGGGGCAGAGGTCGAAGTGCGACGAATCAGCTTCGTCGGCAACAAAGACCTTCCCGCCGAGGAGCTGCTGAAGATCATGCAGACGAACGAGACCGGAATGTTCTCGTTCTTGAGCGATCGGAACAAGTTCAGCCGCAGCGCGTTCGACGAGGACGTCACTCGCGTGCAGGCGTGGTACTACGACAAAGGCTATCTGATGATGCGTCCGGGGCGGCCCACGGTCGAGCTCACGGCCGACCGCGCGTACGTCGACATCACGATCCCGGTCGAAGAAGGACCGCGATTCCGTATTCGGAACTTCGACGTCATGGAGACCGACGGCGCGGGGAACGAAGTGGAGACCATTGCTCCGAAGGATGAGCTCCGGAAGATGGTCAAACTCAAGAAGGGTGATTGGTTCAGCCGAAGCAAGATCGGGGAAGGAATCGAAGGCATCAGCCGGACGTACCGCGACTCCGGGTACGCGCTGGTGGAGATGGTTCCCGGGACGGACCTCGATGAGGAGAACAAGCTCGTCGATGTGACGATCAACATCCTCCGCGGACCGCTGGTGTACATCGAACGTCTCCACGTTCGAGGCAATACGAAGACCCGCGATGCCGTCATTCGGCGCGAGTTCCGGATCAGCGAGGGAGACCTCTACAACCAGACCAAGCTCGAAGATGGGCGCGCGCTGGTGAACCAACTCGGGTATTTCGAGAGGGTCGACGTGTCCGAGGAGGAGGGAACGGCGCGCGATCAGATGGTGATCAACGTCGAGGTTGCCGAAAAGCCGACGGGAACCTTCCAGGTCGGCGCAGGCTTCTCGTCGCTCGAGAGCTTCATCATCACCGCACAGGTTCAGCAGCAGAACCTCTTCGGCAGAGGGCAGACCCTAGGTTTGAACCTTCAGCTTTCCGGCATCCGGCAGCAGATCGACCTAAACTTCCTCGAGCCATGGTTCCTCGGCTCGGAGTGGAGCCTCGGCTTCGGACTCTTCAAGCGCATTCGGGACTTCCGGGACTTCCGTCAGGACTCCACCGGCGCCAACATTACGACCGGCCATCCGTTGTTCAATCCCCGGTTGCGGCTCTTCATTCGGTACGAGTTCGAGAACGTGAAGATATCCTCCCCACGGGGGAACCTGCTCGGCGTTGGCGGCGAGCTTCAGAATACGTTCTCGAACATCTTCATCGCGAACGCATTCCGCGACGGGATCACGAGCTCACTGCGCTTCACGATCAACTGGGACAGTCGCGACAACCGTCTGTCGACGACCAACGGCATCTTCGCCAACTATGCCGTCCAGGTCGCCGACCAGTACCTCGGCTCCGACAACACCTTCGTGCGCCAAACGACCTTCGCACGCTTCTACAAGAAGGTACTCGGTCCGGTCGTGTTCAAGGTCAACACCGAGCTCGGTCTGATCACCTCCCGGAAATCAGTCCCGGTCTTCGAGCGCTTTTATCTCGGCGGGATCTTCACGATCCGCGGCTACCGTCTGCAGTCGGTCGGCCCGCAGGCAGGCGTGGCGTCCGCAGGCGACCCGAACCTCCCGATCATCGCCGAAGGTCGACCGATCGGTGGCGACTTCCAGGCCTTCTACAACATCGAGTTCGAGTTCCCGATCATCGAGCAAGTCGGCATCAAGGGCGTGATCTTCACGGACGGCGGCAATGCATGGAACCTCTTCGCGTTCCGCGATCAGTTCGGAAACTGCCAGGCGCCGCTCGCCCCGGAGGCCGACCGTTCATCGGCGCCCTGCGGCATCAACGCCTTCCTTCGATACTCCGTCGGCTTCGGAATTCGCTGGTTCTCGCCGCTCGGACCGCTCCGTTTCGAGTGGGGTATACCGATTCGAAGACGCCCCCAGGACAGCCCGATCCGCTTCGAATTCACGATCGGCCAGTCGTTCTGACGAATGAATCGCCCGCCTCGAGCGTATACCCCTTGCGGCTTGACCGCCTCGCGCCAAACGGCTAGCTAGCCCGGGCCTGAAAGGAAGCTCTCATGCGCTTAAGCAGTATCGTCATTTTCGCGTTGGCCGCATTGGTCCTCGCTGGATCCGCCAACACCGTGCAGGCCCAGGTCAAGATCGGAGTGGTCGATCTCCAGCGCGCGATCAACGAGACCGAAGACGGTCGCCAGGCGAAGCGCCGGCTCAAGAAGCTCTTCGACGAGCGTCAGAAGTCGTTGGACGAGAAGCAAAAGGCCCTCAAGGCGCAGAAGGACAGCCTCGAGCGTCAGCAGGACGTCCTGAGCGAGGATGCCCTCCGCAAAAAGGCGGAGAAGTTCCAGGCCGAGGTCATGGAGCTGCAGAACGAGTACATGCAGTACCAGCAGGAGCTCTCCGCCAAGGAGGGTGAGTTGACCCAGAAGATCCTCGAGAAGATGCAGCAGATCCTTCGTCGAATCGGACAGACCGACGGCTACACGCTGATCGTCGAGGCCAACGAAGGCGGCGTGGTCTGGGTGCCCAACAACCTCGACCTCACCGATGTCCTGATTCAGCGCTACAACAAGCAGGCCAAGCAGGGCGGCAGCGGCGCGAAGAAGTAAATCCGGTCACGGGACTCGCTCAGACGGGTCTGCTTTGCCGGGTTCGTGGCCGAGCCGGGCGATTCCGGTTACAAAAAGCCTATGTTGAGGTTCTGGGCGCTAGCCTTCGCAGTGCTGGCATGGTTCGGCATTGCGGCAGACGTGAACGCCCAGGAGGCGGCCGCCGAGCCGACGTCGGACCTCCTCGACGAACCCGCAGAGCCGAGCGGAGCCGTCCGCGTACACCAGGTCGACGAGTTCACACAGGCGGCGATTCTGCGCTACCCGGCGCTGAAGGCGGCGGATGCGGACATCTCGGCGGCCCAGGCCCGTCTCGACGAGGCGCGCTTCTCGCCATTCATGCAGTTCGAAGGGCAAGCGCGCTTCTTCGTTGCCCCGGGCGCGCGAGGCACCGCGACCTTCAGCCCCGACCCGCAGATCCCGTGGTCGAACCGATGGGGCCCTGGCGGCGAAGTTGGGATCTCCGGGGGGATTCCGATCTACACCTTCGGCAAGTACCGCTCCGGAAAGAAGGCCGCGCGCGCCGGGATCAAGGGTTCGGAATACCAGCGCGAGATCACGCTGGCACGCGTGGTGTTCGACGTACGACGCGCCTACTTCGGAGTCCAGCTCTCCCTCGACCTTCAAGCAATGATCGCCGAGGGCAAGGACAAGCTTCGTGGAGCCGTCGACAAGCTCGGAGCAAAGCTCGAAGCCGACGACCCTGACGTGAAACAGCAGGACTACTTCCGTCTGGTAGCCGCGCTATCCGAGATCGAGTCGCGCGAGTCCGAAGCCCTCAAGCTCGAAGCATCGGCGCGCAAGGCACTCGAGCTATTGTCCGGCATCGAGCCCGCCGTCGTCCCCGAGTGCCCGCTCGAAGCCGTGCAGAGCGAGGTGGTCGAGCTCGGCGAACAGATCGACACTGCGCTCGGGAAGCGACCCGAGGTGTTCCAACTGGAGGCCGCTCGCGAGGCACGGGACGCGAACCTCGTGGTGCAGCGGGCGGGCTACCTTCCCGACATCATCCTCGCTCTTAGCGCGACGTTCGCGCGGGCGCCCCACATCACCGACATTCAGAACCCGTACGTCATCGACCGGGGCAACTTCGCCGGCGCCTTCTTCGGCCTGGTCGCGCGATGGAAGCTCGACTTCGCCGGAACCAACGCGCGCGTCAAGACGGCAAAGGCCGAGATCGAGTCCCTGAAGGCGAAGACCGAGGAGGCCAAGCTCGGCATCGAGATCGAGGTGAATACCCTCTACGAGGAGCTTCAGGATGCCAAGCGCCGGCTCGGGAGTTGGACGCGTGCCGAGCGGGAAGCA
>CBDUCC010000066.1:0-13537 GCA_965365555.1 uncultured Myxococcales bacterium
CGCCCTGGTAGTTCCACTCTTCGTAGTTGCGCGGCCTCCACTCGTCGTACACCGCCGGCGCATCGACGACGATCGAGGCGGGTGTGAAGCGCCGTGACTGAATTGCGCGGGCATAAACCAGTGGCTTGAAGGTGCTGCCCGGCTGTCGGATCGCCTGTGTGGCACGATTGAATCCGCTTCGCGCCGCATAGCTCCCGACCAGGGCCAGGATGTCGCGCGAGCGAGGTTCGATCACGACGAGCGCGCCTTCGGGGCCTCGCTCCGCCTTGGCGATTGCGGGGTCTTCCTCCGTACCGAGCTCGATGATCGAGATTGGGATCAGATCTCCCTTCCGAGCGAATCGAGACGCCGTCAGGTTCTGCGGATTGTGACGAGCGACGTCGCGCATTCGGAGGACAGCTGGATGGCCTGCGACATCGAGACGAATCTGCTCGCTCTCGTCGTCGGTCCCTTCGACGGCCGCGAAATAGGTGCGTCCCAGCCGGAGCTTGTCCGTCGGCGACGTTGCCTTCGGGGCTCCTCGGCGCTTGCTCCGAATCGGTCCGATGTAGCCCTGCCGTTCGTCGATCGCATGAAGACCACGCTGAAGGGCCTCACGCGCTTTTCGCTGAAGGTCGAGATCGATGCTCGTGTGAACCTCGTATCCGCCGGCGCCGAGCGCTTCCTCGCCGGCGGCATCGCGGAGTGCCCGACGTGCGACGGCCAACACTTCGGGTGCGGCCCCGGTGCCCTCCGGCAACGGGACGAGCTCGATCTTGGTGTTCCGTGCGGCGGCGATCTCCTTCGTCGACAGGTCCGGCCAGTAGATCTCGCGCTTTGCTTCGAGCTGTGAGAGCACGTAGCTCTGACGCCGCTTCGCCGCTTCGGGATTCCGTCGGGGCGATAGCCTCGCCGGTGCCTGTGGAACGCCGGCGAGCAGGGATCCCTCGGCGAGACTGAGCTCTTTGGCATCCTTGCCGAAGTAGTATTGTGCCGCCTCTTGGATTCCATAGCGCCCTTGACCGAAGTTCACGCTATTCAGGTAGAGGTGAAGGATCTCGTCCTTGCTGAGCTCGTTTTCGAGGCGCCGAGCGAGGATCAGCTCCCTCAGCTTCCGGGAGATGGTTCGCTCCGGGGTCAACAGCATCAGCTTGACCACCTGCTGGGTGATCGTGCTTCCGCCCTGAGCTGCGCGGCCTTCCATGATGTCGCGACCGATCGCTCGAAGGATACCCCGGTAGTCGAGTCCTTCATGCTCGTAGAAGTCCGCATCCTCTGCTGCCAACACGGACAGGACCACGTGCCGCGGCACCTCGGACATCGGGATGACCGTCCGTCGCTCGGTGAAGATCTCGCCGATCACCTTCCCATCGCGATCGTAGACCCGGGTCGTCTGCGGCGGGCGGTAGTCACGTAGCGTGGCGACGGAGGGCAGTCCACGACTGAAGTAGGCGTATCCGGCGAGCACCGCGAGCGTCCCGATGATCAAGACGGATCCGATCAGCTTCGGCCAGACTGAGCTCCGCGACTGCGCCTTCTTCTTGCGCTTGGTCCCGGATCGCTTTTTCTTCTGCGTTCGCTTCCCTGCCATACACCCGCCGGCGCCTATAGCATCCCCTGCGTTGCGCCATCCCCCTAATTCATGACAGTCGGACCGCGCTAATCATTCCCGCGGGATTGCTCGATGATCTCTTCCGGGTTTCTCACCGAATTCATGAGGAATCTCGCCAGAAGCTCACGTTGTCGTCCTGGCTCGAGCGCTGGCCGGCCGTCCGAGGTCAGCGTTTGCATCGTGATCGCAGCCGCGACGGACACGTTCAGGCTCTCGACGAATCCGCGCATGGGAATCGCGAACGTTCCATCGGCCTGCTCGCGCATCTGCGGCGAGACACCGTGGTGCTCATTGCCGAAGACGACGGCAACACGCGACACCGAGGCGAGCTCTTTCGGCGTGACGTCCCCATCCATCGCCGCGACGTAGATGCGATAGCCATCTTCTTTGAGTCGCTTGGCGCATGCCTCGGCCGTCTCGTACCGAACGACGTCGAGCCACCGATGCGTACCCTTGGAGACGCCGCGCGACGCGCGAAATCCGTATCGCCCTAGGATCGCATGGACGTTTTGGATGCCGAACGCGTCCGCACTTCGGAGCACCGCGCTCGAGTTGTGCGGGTCCGAAAGCCCGTCCAACACAATGACGACGTTGTCGGTTCGCCCGGCGACAACCGCTTCTATCCGATGAAGCCGCTCCGGAGTCACCACGGGGGCGAGCGCCTCGATCACGAGCTCCGGCCGATGATGGAGTGCGGGCGGGCCTTCGACCTCGAAGACGTCTGGGTCGTCCGCTCGCACCTATTTTGAGGTCTTCTTCGGGTCCACGGTGACGCCCACCACGAGCGTTCCGCCTTGATAGCTCTGACCGGCGACGAAGAATGGATCGCCTGCCGATGCCACCACTTGAAGAAGTGGTAGATAGTCGGACTTGTTGGGCCGGTTGATCGCGGCGCGAACCTTGTAGCGGCCGTCTGGCATCACCCGAAGGAGCGTCAGCTTCAGCCTGCGACCGTTCGGTAGCGAGACGATTGCGTCTTTGCCTGGGGTGAGCGTCAGCTTCGGACGCGAAAGGATCGTCATGGAACGAAAGGAGTTGAAGGGAGGCCGCTGAAGCGCGGTGAGCTTCTTGAGCTGTGGGTCGATCTTCCCTTGTTCTTCTTTGGCCAAGACGACGAGCACTTCTGCCGGAACGCTCGACGTGGATGCACGGTCGGACCGCGCGAGCGATGCCTCTTGTGCCGAGGCGAGACCGCTGCAAAGCAAGGCTCCGAGTGCGATCGCGACGACGATCGAAGGTCGACTACGCGTCATGGCATCCCCGCTTCCTCATCATCGATCCAAATCACCGCGAGGGGCTGACCGGCGCCGCCCTCCACCTCGAACACCGTGCCCGCGTTCGCCCCGAAGTCCACTTCGACCACCTCGGTGCCGCGTGCCATCTGGAGCGACGGCGATCCCTGCTCCTCTGGCCACGCAATCACCGCCAGGAAGATCGCCGCAGCCGCAGCCAAGCCCGTCGCCAAGCCGCCCCAGATACGTCGTTCCCGGCCTCCTGGAACCATGCGCAGCTCTACCGGTGCTGAGTCGCCGGCGGACGGACGTTCGTCGCCGGCGGTTTCGGGCTGGATCTCGGCTTCGATCCGCGCGAAGAGGGCATCCGAATCGAGCTCCCCGGACCAGTCCGCCGACACCTCGGCGAGCGCCTCGCGCATCGTTGCCCACTGCCGAAGCTCTGCCGTTGCTTCAGCAGAGCCCGCGAGCTCTCGGCGCAGCTCGGCTTCCTCCTCGGGCGAAAGCTCGCCGTCGAACAACATCTGAAGCTTCTCGTCTGCCTTCGCGCCTTCCATCATCAGTCCTCGGAAGCCTCCTCCGCCCCGAGGTACGGGGCAAGGGCTGCCTGCATCTTCTTTCGCGCATGAAAGAGCCGACTCATCACCGTACCCTTCGGCACCTCCAGCGTATCGGCCATCTGTTCGTAGCTCATTCCCTCGATCTCTCGCAGAACGATGACTGCGCGATGATGCTCGGGCAGTTCGGCCAGAGCGGCTTGAATTGCGCCCCCGAGCTCCCGGCGCAGGGCCGCTTTGCCCGGATTGGCATCCGTGATGTTGGGAACCAGGGCACCGTCACCGGCGACCGCGCTCTGCTCGTGGAGCGCGTATTCGTCGAAGTCGAGGCTCTTTCGCCTGCTCTTTTTACGTACGTGGTCGATCGAGACATTCATGACGATTCGATAAAGCCAAGTGTAGAAGCTGGAGCTGCCCTGAAACTTGTGAATGTTCTTGTGGACCTTGACGAAGGCCTCCTGAACCGCGTCGAGAGCATCGTCCTGGTTCTTGACGACACCCATCGCCACGGCAAATGCCCGTCGATGATACTTGTCGAAGAGCTCTCGAAAAGCCGCAGAATCTCCTGCTTGTACGCGTTGTACCAGGTCATGATCGCCCTTGCTGGAGGAGCCGTCCGGGAGCTCCTCGGATTTGGACGCGCTGGAGAGCGGTTGATTCACCCGAGATCCTCGACGTTTTCAAGGGGTTTGTCGCCCTCGCGAGCTACCTATGAACGTCTACGCGCAAACGGCCTCGATCGCCAGCTTTCGGCTCCGGAACGTAGCCAATCGCATGGTTTTCTGCTGGTTTCTCGAAGGCGGACAGCTACCTTCAGCCCGTGCTGGACTTGGGCACCTTGAATTCTCGCCAGCGCGAGGCGGTCCTTCACCAGGGAGGGCCGCTCGTGGTGTTCGCGGGCGCCGGGAGTGGCAAGACCCGCGTGATCACGTTTCGGGTCGCCAACCTGATCCGCGAGCACGGCGTCGCACCTTGGCGAATCCTTGCGGTCACGTTCACGAACAAGGCGGCTGGTGAGATGCGGGAGCGGCTGCTCGGCCTGCTCGGCGAAGAGGGCGGTTCGGTCCGCGTCGGCACCTTTCACGCGACCTGCGCCCGACTGCTCAGGCGTCACGGCGAGCTGGTTGGGCTTTCGAAGGACTTCACCATCTATGACGACCAAGATCAGCAAGCGCTCATCAAGCGTGTCTTGCGAGACCTTGGCCTGGACGAAAAGCGCTACCAACCAAAGGCCATGGCCGGCCGCATCAACCGGGCCAAGCAAGAAGTGCAAGGACCCGAGGACATCGAAACGGCGGACGCCTGGTCCGAGGTCGTTCGGCGGGTCTACACAGCCTACGAAGAGCGGCTGCGCCAGGCCAATGCCCTCGATTTCGGGGACCTGATCTATCGCACAGTCCGAGCGATCGAGTCGAGCGAGCGGTTTCACGACGAAGTCGTCGGACGCTTTTCGCACGTCCTGGTCGACGAGTTCCAGGACACCAACCATGCGCAGTTTCGACTCGTACGGCTTCTCTCGGAAGGGCATCGAAACCTTTGTGTCGTGGGCGACGACGACCAGAGCATCTATCGGTGGCGAGGTGCGGATCGTCGCAACATCCTCGACTTTCGGGCCTCCTTTCCCGATGCCACGTTGGTCAAGCTCGAGCAGAACTATCGGTCCACACAGCGCATTTTGCGAGCCGCCAACGCGGTCATCGCACGCAACGTCGACCGCGAGCCCAAGGAGCTTTGGACTGACAATCCAGAGGGCGATGCCGTTCTCGTCGTCCGGACGATGGACGAGCGCGATGAGGCTCGGCTCGTTCTCCGTGGTGTCCGCGAGCTCCTGACGCAGGGCCATCGACTCTGTGACCTCGCGATCTTCTACCGAACGCACGCGCAGTCGCGCGTGATTGAAGAGGCTCTCCGCGCTGCGAACGTCGGCTACCGGATCGTGGGCGGGATGCGCTTCTACGACCGTGCCGAGGTCAAAGACGTGCTCGCATATCTTCGCGTGTTGTCGAATCCGGCAGACGACATGAGCCTCCTTCGAATCATCAATACTCCGTCACGCGGCATCGGAAAGACGACCATCACCCACCTGCTCGACATGGCGGCGGAGCAGGGACGGGGGCTTTCGGAGATGCTGGAGGACCCCGACGTTCTCGCCCAGTTCGGTCCTGCAGCGCGCAAGCGTCTCGGGGGGTTCCAGCGCTTGATGGCGGGACTTCGCGATTTCGCAGGGTCCGGTCCACCGCTTGGCGAGATCGGTGCCGAGGTCGTGAATGCGAGCGGCTATGCCGATCGGCTTCGCGACGACGACAGTCCCGAGGCGGATGCACGTTTCCAGAACCTCCAGGAGCTCGTTGCCTCGATGGACGAGGTTCAACGAGAGCAGCCGGAGGCGACCTTGGCGGATTTTCTGGAGAACGTCACGCTTCAAACCTCGGCCGACGAGGAGGTGGGCGGGGACCGTGTCACGCTGATGACCGTCCACGCGGCCAAGGGACTCGAGTTCCCCATCGTGATGGTCACCGGGCTCGAAGAGCAAGTATTTCCCTTCAAGGGGGTCGACCCCTGGGAGGACCCTGACGAGCTCGAAGAGGAGCGTCGGCTCGCGTACGTGGCGTTCACTCGTGCCGAGCAGCGATTGATTCTCAGCTTTGCGGCCGTTCGCCGTATTTTCGGTCAGCAGCGGGTCGGCATTCCCTCTCGATTCCTCACCGAGCTGCCTGGCGAGGACGTCGAGTGGATCGGCGGCCGCAGTAGCTCGCCCTCGCCGGCGACGATGCAGCAGGAACGGCGGTACGAGCCGGACGAGAGCTACGTCGACTACAGCGAGGGCTCAGACCTTTCCGATCTGGAAGGCCTTCGTCGTGGCATGCAGGTCCGGCACCCGAAGTTTGGTGTGGGGGAGGTCAAAGAGGTCACGCCGGGCTCTCCGCCTCGCGTCGCCGTGCGGTTTCCCGGCTGGGGAACACGGAAGATCATCGCCTCCTACTTGGAGCCCGCTTAGAGCGTCCGCAGCGTCTCTGTGGCTCAGTCGGACTTGGAGGACGAGGACGAGGACTTGGACGATGAGGGGGACGACGCGGACGCGGACCCCGAATCGCTCGAGCTCGATTCCTTGCTGGCAGGGGGGCTCGTCTTCTTGTTCGAGGGGCCCGAGTAGAGGTCCGACTCCCAGCCTCCGCCTTTCAAGATGAATCCGCCACCGCCGATCATTCGCCGCGCCTTGAGCTTCCCGCACTTCGGGCACTTCTTGACAGGCTTGTCGGTGATGCGCTGTTCGCGCTCGAACTCGTGGCCGCAGCCATCACAGGCGTAGTCGTAGGTAGGCATGGCGAAGAAGTGTCGCGCAACTTAAGCGGCAGACGGGCCCTGTCAAGCTCAGCGCTCGCGCCGTTTCAGCTCTTGGAGGGCTTCCTCGAGCTCGGCGAGCTCCTCCTCCTCGTACTCTTCGGAGCTGGCGACGCGGGCGCTGACCGGCGGAGGCTCCGCGGGTAGGACGCCCATCTTGCGCTTCAGAGCCTCGAGCTCCAGGTCTGCCCCGGCCGTCGCCTCGAGCTCCGAGAAGCGGTGCTTGAGGATGTCTCCGGTGTACTCCTCGGCGACTTCGGCTCCTGCCTCGGCCTCGGCCTCCATTTGGTCGATCTGCTCGGCCATTCGGTCGAAGGTCTCGAAGGCGCTTGCGTCCGATAGGCCGCTCATCGTCTCTTGGATACTCTTCATCGCCTCGGCGCGTCGCTTGCGTGCGATGAGAACGTTCTTCTTCCGCTGCGCCTCCCCGATCTTCGCACTCAGGGCCTTGAGGGCCGTCTTGAGCTGATCGGTTAGCGTCTTCTGACGCTGCCATTGCTCTTGGTATTGCGCGGCGATCGCGTCGTGTTCCTTCCTGCGTAGCAGGGCTTCCTTCGCAAGCTGATCGTCGCCGGAGCGCACTGCAAGCATCGCCTTTTGCTCCCAGTCTTGGGACTTCTTGGCTTCTGCACCGAACTGCTTGTACAGCCGCTTCTCGTCGGCGATGGCCACGGCAACTTGCTTCTTTGCCTCGATCAACTGCTGATTCATGTCGACGATGACCTGATTCAGCATCTTCTCAGGATCTTCGCTCTTGTTGATCAGGTCGTTGAGGTTGCTCTTGATCAGTTGCGCGAGTCTGCCGAGAAATCCCATCGCCCTGTCCTTTAGGTCGCCACCCGGAGCTTCGTCAGCTTCTCGTAGTGATTCGCGAGTGCCAAGGAGAAGTCGTCCAATACGGCCTGGAGCTCGTTGTAGTCGAGGTTTTCGATCTCGAGCGAGCAGGTCAGGACGACGGCATCGTCGGAGACACCGTACGAGCCGTGGACGAGGTCGGACGCATTCAGCCGGAGCAGCTCTTCGAAGAGGGTGGTCTTGTCGCCCACCTCACGAAGCTCCAACACCTTCACACGAAAGAGAAGGAGCGGCCCCGCCGCTTGGATCGCGATGTTCTCGCCGAGACTACTGTCGCGAACGAGCCACATGCCTTCGTCGCCGACCACTTCGTAGGGGACCTGTGCGCGGGCCAAGTACGATTCGATGTCCTCGCGCGTTCGCATGGGCTACTCGTACGCCTCGTCGAGCCCGCTTGCGAGCTTCCGCGTCCACAAAATCGCATCTTTTCGGCTTCCGTCCGCATCGAGAAGCGCCTTCGCGAGCAGGCCGGTCTTGCGATAGCCCGCTGCGACGAACGCGGTTGAAGTCTCGACGTTGTCGTGTGGGGCGAACGCGAATGAGGCGACGATGCCTCGCTCTTGCAGGTCGTCGCCGAGCGCACGAAGGCCCGCGATGATCGCGAGGGATTCGTTCTCGGTGGTAGGAAGACGCAAGATCTCCACCAAAGCATGACCGAAGCAGTCTTGGAACTCGGCCGAGAGGTAGTTCGTCTTGCTTCGGCGGACGCTGGCGTCGAAGTAGATGCGTTGTGCGTCGCGGCCGAACATGTCGAATGAGCCGAAGGCCGGAGACTTGCGCCAAGCTGCGTCCCGTGCCGCAAGGGCGTCCTTCTCGGTTGCGGGTCGAACCGATGCGCCTTTGATTTTCTCGGGCACGTCCTTCGCCGCTTTCTTGGCAGCGTTGATCGTTCGCTCGGCCAGCTTCGCATCGGCATCGCTCACCTCGATCGAGGCGGTCTTGTCGCCGATGACGCAACCACAGAGGTGCCCGTCACTTCGTTTGTAGAACCCCGGGATGGTGCCCTCGCGGACGAAGCCCACCCGGGTCCACGAGGAGACCTCGTCCTTTTCGACCAAGGTGATGACCTTGTCGACGTTCTCCTGCATCGCGACCGATTGGATGTAGAGCCGCTTCGCGGGCAGCGCACCGGCTCGGAAATCCACGACACGAATCGATCGCGTGCGCCGGTTGAGAAGGAGGCAGAGGTAGGCGCTATCGCTGCGGAAATAGAGCTCTTCTACGGTGGGCTTCTTTTTCGGTCGTTTAGCGGCAGCGGCTTTCGCTCGAACCATGCGTCAACACCTTGAAAATACTTTAGTTTTCAGAACGAGGCGGAATGTAGTGTGTCGATCCCATCGTGTCAAAAGGAAGGGGCAGGCCCGCGATGCGAGCCTGCCCCTTCGATCTCTAGAGGTTTGCGGTTACTTCGCGGCGAGCGCGGAGTCGATCGCGGCCTTGAAGGCCGCGTAGGGCTGAGCGCCCTGCAGAAGCTTGCCGTTGATGAAGAACGACGGCGTACCGATTCGTGCGCCGGCCTTCGTGACGGCGGCCATGTCCGCGTCGACCGCCGCTTTGTGCTTGCCGGAGTCGAGCGCGGCCTTGAACGCCTTCATGTCGATGCCGCCGATCTCTCCGGCGAACTTCTCGAGGTTCGCTCGAGTGAGCGACTTCTGGTTCTGGAACAGCATGTCGTGATACGCCCAGAAGGCCTTGTCGCCCTTCTGCTCGAAGACCTCACGAGCCGCCTGCGCAGCGGGCTGAGCGTCCTTGTGGAATGGAAGCGGGTAGTCCCGCCACACGATCTGCACCTTGTCCCCATACTCCTTCACCACCTGGGCGATCGTCGGATTGACGCGGCTACAGAATGGACACTGGAAGTCACTGAACTCTTGGATGACGACCTTGGCCTTGGCTGAGCCCTTGGTCGGAGCCTTCTTGGGCAGCGGGATGTCATAGACTTTGTTGGCGTCCGGCGCGGCAGCGGCCGGGGCGGCTTTCGGTCCGGTCTCGCCCTTCGCGATGATCGTCTCGTAGACCTTGTCCCGCGGCGTGCCGTTCTTGACGAGCTCCTTCGCCTTCGCGAGCTCCTCGTCGACGAGCGCGGTGAAGGCAGCAAGCGGCTGCGCACCCCGCAGGTTACGGCCGTTGATGAAGAACGCCGGGGTGCCACGTGCGCCCAGGGTGTTGGCCAGCGTCTGCTGGGTTTGAATGGTCTTCGCGTACTTGTCATCCGCGAGGGCCTTCTTCAGCTTCGTGCCGTTCAGCCCGAGCTCCTTGCCCCAGGTCTCAAGATTCTCGGTCGTGAGCGACTTCTGATTGGCGAACATCTTTTCGTGCATGGCCCAGAACGCCTTGTCGCCTTTCTGCGCATGCGCTTCGAGTGCTGCGGTCGCGGCGGGCTTGGCGTTCTTGTGGAAGGGTAGGGGGTTGTTCATCCACACGATGCGGACGTCCTTGCCGTACTTCTTCTGAACTTCCTTGAGCGTGGGCTCGACGCGGCCGCAGAACGGGCACTCGAAATCGCTGAACTCGACGATCGTCACGAGGGCATCGTCTGGGCCCTTCTGGGGCTCGTTCCCCTGAAGCGGTACTTTGTAAACGGCCTTCGGATCCGGTTGGCCGGGGCGGGGCTGCTGCGCTTGCGGCTTCGGGGCCGCAGCCTTCGTGAGGCCGTCCTTCGTGACCGTGGCGTATACCTGGCTCTTGTTGACACCCTGCTTGAGGAGCCCTTCCGCCGTGGCGATCTCTTCGTCGATCACCTTTTCGAAGGCGTTGAACGGCATGGCACCACGAAGCTGCCGTCCGTTGATGAAGAAGTAGGGCGTGCCACGCGCGCCGAACTGGCTCGCCACGGCCTGGTCATCGTCGACCGCCTTCTTGTGAGTGCCCTCGTCGAGAGCCTTCTTCACCTTGTCGAGATCGAGCCCCGCGTCCTTGGCGTACTGCTCGAGCTGCGCTCGTCCGAGAGCCTTCTGGTTGGCGAAGAGCACATCGTGCACCTCCCAGAACTTCTCGTCACCACCCTGCGCCTTGGCTTCCATCGCGAGCGCTGCCGCGGGAGCTGCGTCCTTGTGGAAGGGGAGGGGGTTGTTACGCCAAACGACCCGAACCTTGTCGCCGTACTTCTCCTGGATCTGCTTCATCGTCGGAAGCACCCGTGCGCAGAACGGGCATTGGAATTCGCTGAACTCCACGATCGTGACGAGCGCGTCCGCGGGTCCCTTTTGGGGCTGTGCACTCGTGACCGGGATCTTGAAGCGCTCGACGTCGGCAGCGACCGCAACGTCCGCAGCCGCCTCGTCTGCCGAACCGGCCTCCGACGAACCATCGGTCCCGGACCGAGAACCTACGACGTGTCCCACCATGAACCCGCCGATGGCCATCACGATGGCCAACAATACAGATGAACCTTTACTCATACTTCTATCCTCCCACCGCTCCTGCGCGGCGAGTCTTGAAAACAACACTCACGTTCGAGACGAACGAAACGAATACCGGTGCGGTCGCTCCACGAGGCGCGACCGGCTTCAGCGCGGCGGTCGCTCGACGCGTCGTGAGTGTTCCAGCCGGGGAGCGCCTTCGACGGCGATGTCCAAGCGGACGGCCGTGCGCGGCGGCGCACCCCAGCGAAGCGGTTGCGCCCAGCTCATCGCGACCGGGACCAGCGAATGGACCGAAGTTCCATGGGTGCTCGCAGGCATGCATCGCGGATCGTCGCTGCGCTCGCACCAAAGCGGCTCGCTAGGTACGTCTCGAATCGTCGCACTCTCGAAACAATCCTCTCCTGACAATTGACCGCACGCGCAGTCCGAAGCCGAAGCGGCCCCGGCATCCAGCAGCAGCAAGGCCCCAACGGCCAGCACCTGGAGGAGGGTTTTCATGAAGGCGAATCCACAGCTTACCGCTCGACCCGTGACCTGCAAGAAAAGCCGTAGGCGCGAGCCCGCATGCGGGGGGTGAAACCGGGAGTGCAGGATGTCGGATGATGGAAGAGGAGAGAGTACATGGAGTGGCCGGTTTCACCCCCCTTGCTTTCTCGGTCAACCACGGTCGCTTCCCTTCTATTCCGTCTGCGATGTCGGTTCTGGCACCGCGTCTGGAAATCCGCGGATCGACTCGGCTAGGAGCTCGTAGAGAGGGCGGGTCGCCGGGATCTTCGTCGCGGCTCGCCCCACGTAGGCCAGGCTCTGAGGAAACCATTGCAGGAAGTCGGGGTTCTTCCGCACCCGGTCGATGAATACGAAACGCCCTGCGTCTTTGAGCTTTCGATGAAGCGTCAGCCACCAAAACTCCTGGTGAACCGAGTCCGGCGGGAAACGACGCAGTGCGGCATAACGATCGATCATCGACTCCTGGAGATCGAGGTCGAGGTCCACGTAAGAATCGCAAAGAAGCGCGACCAGATCGTAGCTGCGAGGCCCGATGAGCGCGTCTTGGAAGTCGAGGAGCGTGAGTGCCCCGCTTGGCGCCACCATCAGGTTCTTCGATTGATAGTCGCGGTGCACGAAGCCGGACGGCATCTGTTCGATCTCGGCCACGATTCGCGCGAAGCCCGCGTCGAGGATCTGGCGCGCCTCGGATCCGAGCGGACCGACGAGGGCGTCCAATCCCCACTCGCGAAAGTGCTCGAGCTCCCATTGCAGGAGTGCTCGATCGAAGCGGCGCCGGGTCACGACGGACGTGGCGGGGAGGTCACCGGTTCGCTCGTGCAACTCGGCGAGGAGGTCCACCGCGCGCCCGTAGAGATCGGGCCACTCTGCTCTCGGGGTCTCGCGCAACGCCGCGTAGAAGGTGCGGTCGCCGAGGTCCTCGAGCAGGACGATGCCAGCGTCCAGGTCTTCGGCGTACACCTCGGGTACCGGAACCTCCCGTTCGCGCAGTAGCTCCGCGACCTCGAGAAACGGGAGCCGATCAAGATCGGGCTGTGCGCCCCCCTCATCGCTTCGAAGTGCGTCTGCAGGTAACTGCATCACGATGAACGTTTGTGGCCCGACCGCTCCCCGGTCGCGGCGGCAAGCGCGAAAGTAGCTCCTCGTCGAGGCGTCGCCTTTGAGCTTCACCAGGTCGATCTCGGGTACGGGCGATCCGTAGAGTGCGGCGAGCGATCGTTCGAGCCGTGGGATGCCCATCGGGTCGCAAGCCTACGGCAGTTGGGCGGGTTTGGAAAAAGAGAGGTATGGTCGGACGCATCGATGACGGAGGTATCTTCCATCGGGCTCGGCGCCGTGCTCTCCGACCGCTACGAGCTCGTTGCCGAGCTCGCCCTTGGGGCGATGGGCACCGTTTATCTCGCGGTAGACCGAGTTGCCGGGGGTCGGGTCGCCGTCAAGGTGTTGCACGCGGAGTACCTCACCCACGATGCGATGCGCCGCCGCTTCCGCCGCGAGGGGGCGGCGCTCAAAGCGCTCGATCATCCGGCGATCGTGCGACTGCTCGACCTGGGTATCGAGAGTACGGGGCTCGTCTATCTCGTGACCGAGTACGTCGAAGGTGAGACCCTCGCTGCGCGGTTGGAGAGCGGCTCGCTCCGAATCGAAGAGGCCGACCGGCTCATCGAGGCGATGTGCGGAGGCATCGATGCGGCTCACCGACATGGGATCCTTCATGGCGATCTGAAGCCTGCGAACGTGCTCTGGGGAAGCACGCCGCGTCTCGTTGATTTCGGCGCTTCGAAGGTCTTGGGACTCGATCGGCTCACGGCCACCGGCGAGATCAGCGGAACACCCGCCTACATGGCGCCGGAAGTCTTCACTGGAGGGGGCGACGTTGACGAGCGAATCGACGTGTACGGCCTCGGCGTCCTCGTCTATCACGCGCTCAGTGGTCAACCACCCTTCGTGGAGGGGCACGTCGGGCGGCTGCTCATGAAGATCGACGCGGGCGATTGTCTTCCGCTCGATGCCATCGTCGATGTTCCTTCTGCCCTGGCCGAGGTGGTGGCGCGGGCCATGCACCGCAGTAAGGGGGAACGGTATCGA
>CBDUCC010000067.1:0-13456 GCA_965365555.1 uncultured Myxococcales bacterium
GCACCTCTCATTTTGGTGTCGCGAGGGTGACGATCTCCAGGCCCATCCGCCGAGTTGCTCCCGATCCGTTCATGGTCAGGCGAAGGTCGACCGGCTTCCAAGGGCCGTCCGCGGGCTACCCGCCGCTCCCAGCCATCCGCTGCTCGTCGAGGATCTCCAGGTCGGCGATCTTCCATCGCCCCTCGAGCTCGGCCAGGGTCACGAAGGCGTCGTAGGCGTTGGTTCGCAGGTGCCTGTGGCCCCAGTGTCCTACCGAACCGGTCACCTGCCACTTCGCGCGATAGCGGAGCGTGCCCGGCACTTCGCTCTTGGTTGCCTGGAGCTCCGAAACCCTGACTTCGCGTACTCGCACCCGTGCTCCGCCCTGGTTCTCGAGCCGCAGCCCCTGCCTCATTTCTAGGTAAACCCGTTCGAGGATGTCGCCCGAGAGGCTTCGGGCGAGCCGGTCGAACACCAGCTCTTCGTCTCGGAAGTCGAGCGCGCGGTACGCGTTGTGCAGGAGCGCGTGAACGGTTGGCGCTGCATCGTGCGCGCTCGGCGTCCGAACCTTGGCCGGGATCGCGAGCTCCACGGCCCCGAGCGGTCGACCGACCCAGCCCGCGAGCAGCAGCCCGATCGCCACGACGGCGAGCAGGCCGCTTCGTCGCCGCCAGGCCAGGAGTCCGAGGACCGCGGCGAGGAGGCCTGCGCCAAGGAAGAGGACGGGTACCGAAAGCCGGCTTTGTACCACTGCCACGTCGAGCTCGCCTGGAACCGTCGGGTTCCTGAGAAAGTTCACCCAGTGCAGCTCCGGGTCCTCTGGTGTGAGAACGGAAGGCATCGGTCCCGCTTCATCGGTCGCCGATGCGGGGACCCGCTCGACACGTTCGTCGAACAGATCCCAGCGGAGCCGCACGTCCTTGGGCATTCCATCCACCGGGTAGACGAAGATGGCGCCGACGACTGCACTGGTCGTGTCGACCGGTTCGTCCGCGGGGATCACTTGCGTCATGCGGAGCCCGCGCTCGAGGAAATGGATCCGATCCAGAATCGGCTCCGCGTGCACGCCGTCGATGACGACCGGCGCACGGGTGATCAAGAATGCGGCGAGCTCGTCGAGAAGGGCCTGGCGTTTCTCCGGGGGAATCGTTTGCCGGGGCTCGAGCTCGATCTCCGTGAAGCGCGCGATATCCACCGGACGGACCACCAGCTCTTTGCGAACCTCGAACGGCTCGACATAGACGAACACGTTCAGAGGGCTGCGGTACTTCCGATTCAAGACGCGACGATCGAAGGCAGAATAGAAGGGGTCTTCCCAGTCGAGCAGCAACCGTTCTTCTGCAGCCAAATACCTGAAATCATTGACAGCGACGCCGCCGTGGTAGATGACGAAGCCGACGTTCGCCGTCGGGTATCCGGCGTCGTTCGTCGGCGGCTCGAGCACCAGCGTCGACGGGTTGGAGCGCAGCCGGTACTCGAGAACGAAGAAGGTCACGCCTTCGTCGCTGGGTGCTGGAAGAGGCGCGCCACTGATCTCGTCGCGCTCGATTCTTTTGCGTTCCTCCCGTTCCAAGACAACGCCTGCGAGACGGCGGTCATCAGCGAGGACGGCGAGGCCGGCGCCGGCTGGAATCGCCGATCGCGCCTCCGCTCCAGCGTCGAGCAATGCGCGAAAGGCATCGCGGTCCTCGTCCCCGATCTCGAGCTCGATGCGAATCGCTCCCTCGTCGACGAATGCCTCGAGGATGGTGGTGGCCTTCATCGCTCGGGTGACGACGACGGCGTCCGCGCGTACCGGCTGGGCACCGACCGCGATGGCCAGTGTGAGCCATGCTCCCCATGCTCTCAGCGGCATCTCTCTCCCTTCGCTGCGCAGGCGAGTCTCTCGATGTTTCGTTGCATGGCATCGATGAAGTCCCCACTGGCGGGCGGTTGGGCGAGGGGCTCGAAGACGACGACCTTGACGCCCCGGGCTGCGAGTTGACGCTCGGTGGCCGGAAGCGGAGCGCCCTCCCAGAGCATCAACATTGGCCGTCGGGGAGCGGTGGCGAGCCGTGCATCGAGGGCGCGGATGGCCTCGTCGTCGAGCTCCAGGTCGGGCTCGAAGTGGAAGCTCTCGATGTCCAGGCCATAGGCCTCGCCGAGGTACTGGTACACGGGGTGTGAGGCGAACAGGGGCTTGCCTGTCAACGGGACGGCGGCATCGCGAAGCTGGCGGTCGAGTCGGCCGAGGTCCGCTTCCAGGACGGTGAACCTGGTCTCGATCGCCGACCCGTGCTTTGGGTACAGTCGGCGGAGCGCGTCTCGGATCCGAGACGCCTGGCAGAGTGCCAGACTGGGATCGAGCCAGGTCGTCGACGCGGTATCCCCGTGGGCGTGGTCCCCGCCAGGGCCGTGTCGGTGCACGGCGCGCTCGCCGGCTGGAATGTAGGATTTCCGGCAGCCATCGGCGGTGACCACGGTCTTTGCGCGGGGCAACGTCGCGTATCTCGTCCAGGCAGCATACCCGGCGCCGTTCAGGAGGATCAGTGCTGCGGCTTGATACTCGGCGACCGCTTCGGACGATGGCTTCCAGTGGGCCGGATCGACCTCTGGCGGTACTGGGAGGCGGACCTCGGCTTCCTCGGGGGCGAGCCGCTCCGCGAAGTATGCCAGCGGATAGTTCACGGCATAGAGCTGGGCATGCTCGGGCTCCAGGCTCGAATGTCCCGGTCCCGCAGGCTTCGAACAGGCGGCCGAGGACGCCAGGAGCACGCTTCCGATCAAGAGCCGCGCAAGATGAGGTTCTGAAGCCACGTTTCTCCGTATTGGGTGATCGCAAATGCGAAAGTTGCTGCAATCATGGCGCTCGCGGAAACCATCAGGAGCACTTCGGCGGCCATGATCTCCGCTGCTTTGAACCGACTGCAGCCAAGGCGTGTCATGGTCCGAAGCTCGTCGGCCCGAAGACGCCAAGATAGAACCATCACGAGCAGGAACATCGCCCCGGTGGCGACTCCAACTGTAGATACGATGAGGCGCAGCACGCGTTCGAAGCGGAATATCTGATCGTTGAGCGCCTCGACCACCTGCGCTGGGCGAAGCAATTGTCGTGCGGCGTCGTCGACGAAACGGCCTCGGAGCAGGACCCCGGATTTCTCGTCGTGGGGCACTGCGATGATCGCGCTCACCGGGTGCGCTCGAGGGTCGCCATGAAAATGAAACGAGTCGCGATTGACCTCCGTGACCTCGTTGTACTGGACCAGCTTGGCATTGGCCGTCGGCACGCCGCTGTTGGTCTTCAGAAGCACGTCGCCGCGGACGGTGGTCAGATCCTGATGCCCGTGACCCAGGCCTTCGGCAATCCAAGCGGTCTTCAGGTCGACGAACACTGCGCGATCGTCAGGACTCTGGGACGGTGCGAGGATGCCCGCGATCCGCATCCGAAGTGGATAGACCCCCGCCAGGTCGAACATCGTCGATGGGGAGGTCGTGACGCTGTCCCCCGGTTCGACTTCGAGGGCACGGGCGACCTCCGCCCCCACCACGCACTCGCCGAGCGTCGCGAGCATGCGTCCCTGGCGAATCTTCGAGCCGCGGAAGTCGAAGTAGTCGAGGGTCGTTCCAACGACCGGAAACGTTCGCGACATCAAGCCGGTGCGAAGCGGAATGGCCGACGCCAGGCCCGTGCCGTCGACCTCGTCCGCATCTGCCATCGTGAGCGCCTCCACCGCTTTGGGCTCGAAGTAGAGCGCCTCGATGACCAGATCGAGACTGCTGCCTTTCGTGCCGAGCAGAAGCGGTGTCGCCTCCGCGCGCACCAAGAACGAGCGCTGGATGACGCCGCTCATCGCCCGCATCGCGATCGGAAGTCCAAGGAACATCGCCAAGGCAAGCACGAGCAGTGCCGTCTTGGCGCGATGGTGCGCCAAGTACCGCCACGCGAGGTAGAGGCTGTCTTTCATGACGAGGTACCCAGAGCCGCGACGTCGATGACGTCGTCGAAGCGCCCGAGCAACCCATGGTCGTGCGTGACCATCAGCAAGGTCATACCGAGCGCGTCGCAGCGATCGAAAAGGAGATCGAGCACATCGCTCTTCGTGCCGGGGTCCAGGTTGCCAGTTGGCTCGTCCGCCAGCACCAACACGGGGGAGGTCACGAGTGCCCGCGCGATCGCGACGCGCTGCCGTTCACCCTGGGAGAGCTCGCCGGGATGCCGCTGCAATAGAGCTCCGAGTCCGAGGTTTTCGGCGAGCTGGGTCGCGCGGTCGTGAACCTGCGGGTCCAGGTGAAGGTTTGGGTGGAGGCGGTACGGGTAAAGGATGTTCTGCCGTACGTCGAGATAGTCGAGCAGCAGAAATTCCTGGAACACGAAGCCGACGCGAGTGATGCGAAAGGCGCGACGCGCGGCAGGGCTCAGCCTGTCCAGGCGAACGCCGGCGGTCTGCACTTCGCCGTGCGTCGGCGATTCGATCCCCGACACCAGGTTCAGGAGCGTGGTCTTGCCCGATCCGCTCGGTCCGATCGCTGCCACGCGTGCCCCGTCTTGCACTCGCAGAGCGGGAATGTGGAGCGCGAATCCTTCCTGTGGGTAGCGGAAGAGGACGTTGCGAAGCTCGATCATCAGGGCAGGGGTGGGCGCCGAAAATCAGCCCTTCGCGAGCTCGCCTCGGCGGAGCTTTCGATACATCACGAGAGACTCGCGCAGAATTTCGACGGCCTCCTGGCGCTCCTGCATCCCCTCCACCACCACCTCTTTGTGTTCGAGGGCCTTGTAGTCCTCGAAGAAGCGCTGGATTTCCAGAAGCTTGTGCTCGGGCAAATCCTGGAGCTTCATCCGTTCGCTGTAGACTGGGTCGTTGACGCTCACCGCGATGATCTTGTCGTCGATGCCCTTGTCGTCGCGCATCCGCATCACGCCGATCGCTCGGGCGTGCATGATGCAGAGGGGAACGACCGACTCTTGGCCGAGGACCAAGGCGTCGAGCGGGTCGCCGTCGTCGCAGAAGCTCCTCGGGACGAAGCCGTAATTCGCGGGGTAGTGGACGGCGCTGAACAGTACCCGGTCGAGCTTCAGAAGCCCGCTCTCCTTGTCGAGCTCGTACTTGTTCTTGCTACCCATCGGTACTTCGATCACCACGGGAAAGGTTTCGGTGAGCTGGTCCTCGTCGATGTAGACGTCGTGCCACGGATGCATCTCGACTCCTTAGGCCGTTCGAGGCCCGGTTTCCACAGCCTATATCACCCCGGGGCGCGGCCGGGCCAGAGGTTGATTTCGGGAAGGTTTCCGAGACGTAAGAAGTAGATGCGTGCGTCAAGTTTCGCTGGTTCCGAGGTTCCGGTGATCCATGCTGATCCATCATGCCGACGGATCATGAGCGGACCGTTGGCCTGGCCGGGGACTCGACGCTGCTCGACGGTTACACGCCCCTACCCAGGACCTACGACGAGCTTTACCGGGGAGATGGAACTCCGCGGGACGAGGTTGCCGATTTGGTCGGCGAGCTCGACCAGCTCGGACGACTCGAGTTCATGACCCGTCAGAAGCTCGCGGAGGGCGCGCTCTTTCGCGGTGGCGTGACATTCTCGGTCTACTCGGACTCCCGCGGTCAGGAGAAGATCTTCCCGTTCGACCTCATTCCTCGGGTGATTCCGGCCTCCGCATGGGATCCCATCGAACGCGGCCTGGTTCAGCGCGTGACGGCGCTCAACATGTTCCTGACGGACCTCTATGACGGTCAGCGGATCATCGAGGAAGGCGTGATCCCGAAGGAGGTCGTGTTCGGCACCACAGGCTACCTCAAGGAGCTTCACGGGATGCGCCCCAAAGAGGGCGTCTTCGTGAACATCGCCGGGATCGACCTCATCCGTGGGGCGACCGGAGAGTTCCTCGTGCTCGAGGACAATCTGCGGACTCCTTCGGGCGTCAGTTATGTCCTCGAGAATCGCGTCGTGATGAAGCGGGTCTTCCCGGGCGTATTTCGCAGGAGTCGTGTGCGTCCGGTCGAGGGCTACCCGTCGCGTCTCGCCGATGCCCTGATGAGCGTGTCGCCGAGGGATCCGGGCGAGAGCCGCATCGTGGTGCTCACGCCGGGGCCGTTCAACTCCGCCTACTTCGAGCACAGTTTCCTCGCCCGCCAGATGGGTTGCGATCTGGTCCAGGGCAGTGATCTGTTCGTTCACAACAAGCAGGTGTTCGTCAAGACGACGGCTGGTCCGCAGCGTGTGGATGTCATCTATCGACGGATCGATGACGATTTCATCGATCCGCGTGTCTTCAATCAGGACAGTGTGCTCGGCGTGCCTGGCGTCATCGAAGCCTACGCCGCAGGGAACGTGACCCTCGCCAACGCGCCCGGCAATGGAGTGGCCGACAACAAGGCCGTCTACCCCTTCGTCCCGGAGATGATCCGTTTTTACCTGAGCGAGGAGCCGATCCTGGGCCAGGTCGAGACCTACATCTGTGCCCGGCCGGACGAGTGCTCGCATGTGCTTGCAAACCTGAAGTCGATGGTCGTCAAAGCGGTGGATGGCTCCGGCGGCTACGGCATGCTCTTCGGTCCGCGCGCCAGCCGTGCCGAGATCGACGAGTTCGCCGACAAGCTTCGCGACGACCCGGAGGGCTACATCGCGCAGCCCGTCGTCGAGCTCTCCACCTGCCCCACCTGGGTCGAGGGAGAAGCCGCACCGAGGCGTGTCGACCTTCGGCCGTTCGTACTCACCGGCAAGAAGAGTTGGGTCCTGCCCGGCGGGCTCACGCGCGTGGCGCTTCGAGCTGGTTCGTACGTGGTCAACTCGAGTCAGGGTGGGGGCTCGAAAGACACCTGGGTTCTCGAAGGGCGGCAACCATGATCTCCCGCGTCGCAGGCAACTGTTTTTGGCTCAATCGCTACATGGAACGGGCGGGCAGCATGGCCCGTCTGCTCCGGGTAAACCGTGCGTTCGTCCCTGGCGTCGATCTCCCGCACCTCCACCGCTGGCACCCGCTGGTCGTAGTCGCCGGCGAGGAGGAGCGGTTCAAGCGACACTTCGGCGAGGACGAGAACGGTGAGACGGTGCAGGAGTATCTGACCTGGGACCGGCGCAACTCGACGTCCATCGTCGAGTCGGTCCGCTGGGCCCGTGAGAACACCCGGACTGCCCGGGAGATCGTCAGCTCCGAGATGTGGGAGACGGTCAACTCGCTCTGGCACTGGTTGCAGACCGGGCCCGGTCGGCGCCTGTACCGCTCGGATCGAGACCACTTCTACCAGCACATTCGGCAGATGGGCGAGCTGTTTCACGGACAGGCGGACGAGACGATGCTCAATGGCGAGCCGCTGGCCTTCATGCGGCTTGGTCGCTACCTCGAGCGCGCCGGGCAGACCGCTCGCCTGATGGACGTTCACTACCACACCTTCCCCGACGAGGGCGCGATCGACGACCCGATTCGCCTCGCACAGTGGTCGGCGCTCCTCCGCTGCTGTTCAGCGACGGAGCCTTTCCACAAGCGGGTGTTCGGCACGCCGACCGCGCGAGAGGTCGTGGGGTTCCTGCTCTTCGAACCCGACCTCCCGCGTTCGGTCTCTCACTGCCTTCGGGCGGCGCGTCATTCCCTCGTGCAGGTGCGCGGGTATGGATCCAACCGAATCGGCATGGTATCCACGGCGCTCCTCGAGGCGCTCCTGAGCCACGTGGCACTTCGCGAGGGGCACACGATTATCGGGGCCGAGCTTCACGACGAGCTCACCTACCTCGTCGATTCGGTCAGCGACCTCTGCGCCTCGGTCGAGCAGGAGTTCTTCCAGTCGACCGAGCTACAGACGCAGATTCTCGTGGAGGCAAGCAGTGCAGCAGCTCAACAGTGATCTCCTCGCAATCTGCTACGACAGCCCCGCCTCGCCGACGATCCACTTCAAGAAGGGCAATCGTCCGGACGGATGGGGCTTTGCTTGGTACCCGCGGGACGGGGTGGGTGCGTCGGTTCTGAAGGACCCCCACGTCGAATACGACATGGCCGTGGCGACCGCCGTGCAGCGCTGGGATCGCTTCCGATCGAGCATCTTCGTCTGCCACAGCGGCACGCATCGAGGCCGGTCGTTCACCGATACCCATCCGTTCGTGCGGAGCCATGCAGGCCGCGACTGGATCTTCGCGCACAACGGCGAGCTCGGGCGAAACCTCGATGTCACTCTGCCTCTCGATGAGGGGCTTGGGTTCGAGCCGGTGGGTCATACCGATACCGAGCACGCGTTCTGCTGGCTGATGGGTCAGGTACGCTCGGCGGGCGCGCGAAGCCTTTCGGACTTGAGCTGGCGAACCGTTCGGAAATGGCTTCAAAGGCTGAATGAGCTCGGCACGCTCAATGTGGTCTGGAGCGACGGCCTCCACCTGGTGGCCTATCACGACCAGAACGGCTTCAACGCGCTCCACCACCTCCGACGACTGCCGCCACCAACGTCGACGCGGCTCGATACCGACCTGCTCGAGCTCGATGTCTCGAACTCCGTGGACGAGAATCGCACTCTCACGATCGTGTCGACCCGTCCTATGTCTGGCGAGGACTGGTCCGCGTTCGAACCGGGGGAGATGCGCGTCATTAGCCGAGGCCAGTTGATCGACACCGGTGAGACGATGCCGCCGCCGCCGCCCCAGGGGCGCGGGCCTCGAGTCTCGTCATGGTCGCAGGTTCAGACCGATGCTCCGCAGCTGAGCGTGGTTCTTCAGCCGGAGACTCCGGCCCCAGCGATCCCCGGGCCACTGGCTCCGGCGGTGCGCGCGGGCAGGGCGAGGACGGGGCTCTACGAGATCATGCACGAGACCGTGTACCGCTACGAGACTCCGGTTGAGACCTCTACGCACACCGTACGCCTTCAGCCGGTCCGCGATCTCACTCAGGACGTTCTGGAATACAAGCTCGAGATCTCGCCGCCAGGGCAGGCCTTCTCGTACGAGGACGTGTTCGGAAATCACGTTCTCAGTTTTCAGATCAGTCAGCCGTACACCGAGCTTTGGGTTCGCGCCCAAGCGAAGGTCAAGACCTATCACGTCGAGACCCACTCGGCGTTCCGGAACACGAGTATTCCGCTCGTATGGATGCCCTGGCAGCGCCAGATGATGAATCCCTTCCTTCTGCCTCCGGAGCTTCCCGAGACCGAGCTTCGTGAGCTCTCCGGGTTTGCGATGAGCTTCGCTGCGCGGCGCGAGTACGATCTCCTCGAGACGCTGATCGACCTCAACGAGACGCTGCACAAAGACTTCAAGTACATCCCCGGCGTCACCACGTTCGAGACTTCGGCCTTCGACGTCTTCCAAGAGCGACGTGGCGTGTGCCAAGACTTCGCGAACCTCTTCATCTGCCTCGCGCGCTTGCTCGGCGTGCCCGCGCGTTACCGAGTGGGCTACATCCACACCGGCGCCGCCTATCACAACCAGATCCAGTACGCGACCTCCCACGCCTGGGCCGAGGTGTACCTGCCTTCGGTCGGTTGGCGGGGCTTCGACCCCACGAACGGCTGTCTGGTGGACCTCGACCACATCCGAGTTGCAGCCGGCAGAAACTATCGAGATGCCACACCGACAGCCGGGACCCTCTACGCGGGTGGCACGGGCGAGCGGCTCGAAGTCTCCGTTCGGGTCAAACAGATCGACGAGGCGACAACGCCTGAAGACGCCGCTCAGCAGCAGGCGCAGCAATAGCGCCTTTGCGTAGCACCGAGCGCCAGTCTTCGGCGCTGTAGGTGTTGGGCTCGGTCTTGTCGTAGAACTCCCGGAAGAGCTGAAGGAACTGCTCCGACCGGTCCTTGTGGGGGAAGTGACCGGTCTCCGGAAATACCTCGAGGCGACTCCCCGGCATCGCGCCGTGCGCTTTGTGAGCATGTGAGACGGGAATGATCGCGTCGCGCGCGCCCCATACCAGGAGCGTCGGCATCCCCTGCGTGAGATAGCAGCGGTCGAGCATCGTGATCGCTTGGCCGCGCCAGTCGACCGCTGCGCGTAGCGTTCGTACGAAGGCACGCCTGGCGGCGCCGTCGGGAAGCGCGTCGAACACCTGGATCAAGTGATCGGCATCGAGTCCGAGGTCGGTGTTGATCGCCTTGAGTACAGCAAGGGTGAAATGCCCGAGCAGTCGTGACCCGGGGCTTCCGAGGAGGGGCAGAACCAGGTCGGCGTTCGGAGCCGACGCGAACCGGAGCAGTGGATGCACCTCGTGTGCGACCCCTCCGGTGCTCACCAGGCAGAGACGCTCGCATCGCTCTGGGAACTGATACGCGAACTGCATTGCGACACCGCCGCCCAGGGAATGACCGACCACGGTGACTCGCTCGATGTCGAGTACAGCGAGAAGGTCGCGCATCGCGTTGGCATACGCAGCGATCGAGTAATCGGCGCGCGGCTTGTCCGAGTCGCCGTGTCCCAGGAGGTCCGGCGCGATCACCGTGTGCCTCTTCGCGAGCTCTGGAATCACCTCCAGCCAGCTATCGGCGCTGTCGCCGATGCCGTGAATGAGGAGCAGGGCCGGACCGCTCCCCGCCAGAATGAAGGCGCGCTTGTAGCCATGGATCGTCCGGTAGTGCCGGCCGTCGAGGGGGGCCGCCGGAGTCGCGCGAAGCTGGGTGGGAAAGCGGATGACGTTTCTCACGATTTGCAGAGCGTATCCCCGGATGCTGGTCAGCGCAGCCTTTCACCGGTCCCGAGGGGCGAAGTTGCGACCGGGACACTGCTTGGAAACATTCCGGACATCACCTCAAACCCGAAAAGCTGCTAACCCTATTTCGGTGAAGATCACGGTCGACCACCTGACCGAGTATCGCTACGAGCGGCCTGTGGGCTTCGGGGAGCATTCCCTATACCTGCGTCCGCGCGACAGTCAGACGATTCACGTGGAGTCCTTCGGCCTGAAGACCAGTCCGGTCGGTAAGGTGCGTTGGGTTCGCGATTGCTTCAGCAACATGGTTGCGGTCGTGAGCTTCGGGCGCGATCCGTCCCAGGAGCTCTGGTTCCACTGCACGATGAGGTGCGACGTCGCCGAGGAGAATCCCTTCGACTTCATCCTCGAGAGTCGCGCAAGAGAGTTCCCCTTCGCGTACGACGATCGTGAGAAGAGCGCCCTCGGAGCGTATCTCGAAACCGAGGAGGCGGAACGTTGGCGCGTGCTCGATTGGGCGCGCGAGGAGCTGGGCAGTTCGATCGAGCGGCGTGAGACCATCGCGTTCCTCACGGATCTCAACTTGGCGATCCATCGCAGCATTCAGTACGAACGCCGAGACGAGGAGGGAACGCAAACCTCCAACGAGACGCTCGAGCGGCGTCGAGGCTCTTGCCGCGACATGGCGGAGCTATTCGTCGCCACGAGTCGGCAACTCGGGCTCGCCGCGCGTTTCGTGAGCGGCTACCTCTACGAGCCGCCGAGCCCGGATGGTGCCTCGTCATTCAACGTCGCTGCTGGGTCGATGCACGCCTGGGCCGAGGTCTACCTCCCTGGCGCCGGCTGGCGCGGCTTCGATCCGACCAACGGACTGCTCACCGATCACCACTTCCTGCCCGCGGCCGTTGCGAACCGCCCCGACTGGGTGAACCCGATCCAAGGGCAGTACCTGCATTTCGGCCCGGTTCAGACGCAGATGAAGGTCACGCTCAGCATCGAAGGAGACTCGAAATGAGCGAGCCACTCGACGGCTTCGCCAAGAAGGTCGAATCTGTGCTTCATCGCGAGGGGCTCGTCGTCACCATGGGAGGTGAGCCCACCTTCATCCCGAGCGAACCTGAAGGCGCCGAGTGGAACAACGAGGCGATGGGGCCACAGAAGCTCGGCTACGCACGCCGTCTCGCCGCGCGCTTGCTGCGCGAACGGTACCCCGGCGGTCTGGTGATGCAGGTGTTCGGCAAACAGTACCCCGGTGAACCTTTGCCTCGTTGGGTCGTTTCGACGCTTCACCGCAACGATGGGGTGCCGATGTGGCGTCACCCCGAGGCGTTCCTCCTGGACGATCGTCCGGGCTCGAACAGCGGTGTCGACGCTCGAAAGCTCGTTGCCGCGCTGGCGGCCGAGCTCGACCTCAAGCAGTACGTCTTGCCGTCCATCGAGAAGGGCGGTTCGGTGGATTCCCCTCGAGGTTGGGTACTTCCGCTCGACCGAGACAACGGCGAATGGGTCTCGGACGTCTGGCCGTTCTCGAGAGACCAGCCCATCGTGCTCGCGCCCGGTCAGAGTCCGCTCGGTCTCAGGTTGCCGCTCGGCCAACTAGACTCCCAGAACCTCCGGCGCGCGCTCACCGTCGAAGTGACCGACGGCGCTCTCCATCTGTTCGTTCCGCCGTTGGACTTCGAAGGATTCTCGGCGTTGGTTCGCGTGATCGAGCGGGCGGTGGTGACCCGCAAGGTCTCGGAGCTGGTTCTCTGCGGCTACCGGCCTGCCTCGAGCGATTCGGTCACCTCGCTCGGCTTCGCCGCGGACCCGGGCGTTCTGGAAGTGAACCTTCCCGCCGCTCGGACCTGGCAGGAATACGACGAGACGCTTCGGAGCATTACCGATGCCGCGGCGAGCGAAGGCCTGGTCACCACACGGCTTCACTTGAACGGCCAGCTGCAGGGCACCGGAGGCGGAGCGCATGTGCTGTTGGGCGGTCCAAGTATCGACGAGAACCCCTTCTTCGAGCGACCACAGTTGCTCGGCAGCATGTTGCGCTACTGGCAGCGTCACCCAGCGCTCTCCTACTTCTTTTCCGGACAGTACGTCGGACCTGGGTCACAGGCCCCGCGTGCGGACGAGACGCTGTTGGCGAAGCTGTACGAGCTCGAAACCGCATGTCTCGGTGCCGATGCTGCTGCCGGGAGCACCGATCGGGGCATTCTCGACCGTCTGTTTCGAAACTTGCTCACCGACAGCGCGGGCAACATGCACCTCGCCGAGATCAGCATCGACAAGCTATGGAACTTCGACTCGCCGAATGGACTTCAGGGGCTGATCGAGCTTCGCGCCTTCGAGACGATGCCCGACGTGGCGGATCAGTCCTTGTCGGCGCTGCTCGTTCGCGCAATCGTCGCCATGCTCGTCCAGAGCCCGGCTACCGGCGGTTTGGTCCGGCATGGGGCGAGCCTGCATGACCGCTATATGTTGCCCGCGGGTCTGTGGGAAGACCTCGAGGACGTCTGTGCGGACCTTCGCGCCGCAGGCTTGCCCTTCGAGCGGGAGTGGCTTCGTTCGATCTTCGAGACTCGGTTTCCGGTGCTCGGGCGACTGGGCTTGCCGCGAGGCGAGGTCGTCGTTCGGCAGGCGCTAGAGCCGTGGCCGCTGATGGCGGAGATGAACGGCGGGGGCGCGACGTCCCGCATAGTCGACAATTCGACGGATCGGCTGGAGATCTCGCTCTCGGACGCCGATGCGCTGCAAGACGGTCACGTCGTCGTCAATGGGGTAGCGGTTCGCTTCTGCGAAATTGGCGGCCAGCGTGTGGCAGGGGTTCGCTACAAGGCGGCCGCCGGGTGGCCGGCGCTACATCCGCACGTGCCGACTCAA
>CBDUCC010000068.1:0-13309 GCA_965365555.1 uncultured Myxococcales bacterium
GAGGAAGGCGGCCCTGCGTATCGGTCACGATCAAATGCTCGTGGGTGCTCATGAGGGTGACGGCGTGCACGCGGATGCCGAACCGCGCGGCGCACACGGCGAGTGTGTAGAGGTAGAGATGACAAATAGCCGAGTCGGGGGGGGAAGAGGTGATGGCGGCGGAGGGTGCGCCGGGTGATCATCACCGTATCGCCCCGGAGCACGAAGCGTGGTTGGGTCATGGGCACGGGTGAAGCAGGAATCAGACCGTGGCGGCCGCCAGTGATTTCAACGCTTTGCGCGAGCGCGATGGGCGGATATCGTCGAACTCGGTGACGGGCGTCAACCTGAGTGAGGTTGGTTGATATCGTTGAAGTCGAACGCGTCGACCGTCCAGCCTGGCCGGGCGGCGTAAACCACGTTGCGTCCTTCTCGCGCTGCGGGAAGGAGAATGCGGGCGGGAGTGGGGAGCGCGTCCAGGCAAGCTTTGAAAAAAGCGGTGGGCTCTTCGCCGTAAGCGTACTCTTCGGAAGCGTATCGCTGTTCCCACATGTCTTTCATGGTGCCTCGCTCCTGGACTCGAATAGTAGCGCGCGTTCGTACCCTAGGGCCTCAACTCTGCCGAGTAGGAGAAGTAGGGGCCCGAAGTGCAGAAGGTCTCGAAAGTCGTTCCGCCTAGGAATGGGAGCACCATGGAGAAGCCGTAGTCAGCGCAGCCCAACCCGGGCTCGCAGTCCCAGCTGACCCTGCCGTCGATGGCCAAGATCGTGTCTTCAGGGCTTCCCCTCTGGTAGAACCGGTCGCATTCGTGAGGACCGCACGGGCACGCCGGCTCCATTGGGTGGTTGAACACCGTCGCCCAGCCGGTCCCCGTGAAATCCTCGCTGTAGTCAGAGGTGAAGCTGGCCGTGAGGTAAGCGGTGCTTCGAAGGGGAAGGCTGAAGTTGTCGGGATCGAGCTCGACTTCGATGGAACCTCGGAGAATGAATCGCTGATTATCGTTCCACTCCTCGTACTGGACGACGAGGTTGCCGCCCTCCTGCTCCTCTTGCTCCCTAGCGGTGATGTAGTTGTCGTCGACTTCTGCAGGCGGGTTGGCTGAGACCTTGAGCTGCGCCCTGCCCTCCTCGATGTCTTCGTCCGGGTGGGCGTAGAGGGTGACCATCTGATAAGCGTCCCAGTTGTCTTCGTCGAAACGCATGACGGTCGGGGACTCGACCACGATGTCGGTGTCGCCACTCGAATGGGTCACGATGGCGGTGACCCTGGATTCGGGGGCTTGGTTGAGCTTGACGCCTACTTGGGCCGTTTCGTCCTCGGGGATGCGAACCGAAGAGGGCTCCAAGACGAACCGTGCTCGGTCGTCGTCTTCTTCGACGGCGACGAGTGTCGCTTCGATGGTGATGGGCTCCGAGCCGTCGAGGTCAACGACCGCGCTCGCGGTAATGGTGGCCTCGCCATCCTCGGCATCGTCGTCGTCCGCCGCCGCCAAAACGACTTGTTTGTAGGTATCCCAGCTCGAGCTGTCGATGATGAGTGGCAACTCGGAGTCGATGGAGATGTCCGAATCGCCGCCCACGCGCTCGATGCGGACCGATACCGGTTCCTCGACGGCGTGGCTGAGCTTCACACCGAAGGTGCCAATGTCGCCCTCAGGGACCGGCGCTTGGTAGCGATCGAGCTGAAGTGCGAGCTCGCCAACCCGGACGCGGACTTTGCTTGAGATCGTGTTCTGTGGACCGAATTTGCCGGCCGCGGGTGCAACGAACACTTCCGCGGAGCCCCAATACGTGCTGCTAGCCTGCCACTCGAGTTGGTTCGCGAGAGGGCTCACGACGTTGCTGCTGTCCGGATAGAGCGTGTAGAGTTCGCGAGTCTCACCTCGGGCCTCGAAGTGCATCTCGGGAATGATGGCGAAGACCTCCATGTCGTAGTCGGCTCCGCCGGGGTAGTCGTTCGCCCATTGCGCGAAGCCCTTGTTGAGCTTTTCGAGAAGGTACTTCGTGACCTCGCGCAGCTTGTCTTCGAACGGTTTGATCCACGATAGCGCCTCTTCTCCACCAGGCACATCGGTGTCTGAGAGCCCAATTGTCATGAGAATGACCGACGTGATGTCGGAGATACTGAGGCCTTCGGGGACGTTTTCTGCGTAGACGGTGAACTCCGAGTAGGTGACCTCGTCGTTACCCAGCTGGGTCGTCGCCAGGTCGAGCTCGATTTTCGTGATGGTCGAGGGCATCGCCGAAACGACGAGCTTGTTCAGGATGTAGTCGAGCATGCCGAGAACGGTATTGATGGTCGAGGCGAGCTTGCTCTTGATGACGATGGAGAGCAGGCCTTCGAAGTTGCCAAACGATTCTGCCGTCGGCGCGACAAACTGCTGGGAGAAGGCTTCGACGCCGTGGTGCGCGCGCATGAGCTGAGCGAGCTTGGTGTCGGCCATCGTGATCGGAACCGGGAAGACGAAGACGCCGACTCGCTTCGGGGCCGTGGCGGCGGGGGCTACCGATCCCAAGGCGGACACTTCGGCAGTGAGCCCTCGAAGGTGGTCGCGAAACGCGGCAACCGCGTCGTCGATGCCGTCGACCGCGTAGACGGCATCCATGAGAGCCAAGACGTCGGGCTCGGTTCTTTTGAGAGTGTCGAGCTGAGCTGGGAGGCTGTTCGGGTCGTCGCCCGCGACGAGGTCTTCGAGGGCGGCGAAGGTGGCGGTGAAGAGCTGCTGCATGATGCCCGGCTCGGGGGCGAGCGCTTCGGTCAGCGCTTTGTAGTCGGCGACGATTTCCTGGTAGTTGGAGACCATCGCTTCAGTTGCGCCTGGCGCAGGCGGAAGCTCGGTGACGGTGATGGCAGCGGGGAGTGTCCGCCAGAGCGTGCCGTTGCAGAAAATCTCGACGTCTTGCGGGCCGGTGGGAGGCGCGGCCCACTTCGTCTCCTCGTCGTAGAAGAGTGGGAGACGCATGAGGGGCTCATGCCGTTCGTTGAGGACTGTAGGTGCCGTTTGGCCGCCGACGCGGATCTCCGAGGTGCGGAGTGGGCAGTCGTCAAGTGCGAGGCCGTCGACTTTGACCGTGGACCCGGCAGGCGCCGTGGTTCGGTCGAGCACGACGTCGTCGAGTGGCGGCGTCGACCCACCGTCGCTGCCGGCGCTGCAGGCTGTGAGGATGACCACAGCGAAGACCAGAACGAAGTCACGGGCACGTAGGATGCGCTCCATTGCCGCCTACGATTTGCATCAAGCGTGCCACGGGCGGGCATCGCTTCTTGCGGCAGAATCGAGTGCTGCAGTGTGCAGATTGTGCGCGGAGGGACGTTGGCGTGCATCGACTACGTTCATCGGCGGCGTCATGAGCAGACGAGCGGCGTGAAGGGTCGCTTGCGACGACGGGTGAGAGGATGTGCAGGGGTGGAAAATTGCGTGTGCCAGTTCGTGTGGCTGCCAGTCGCAGTGCGACACATTCCGGCCGGCCGGAATTTCTGAAATCATTTGGACAACCCCACCGAGGTTGAGCCGCGACGACCCCACCGAGCTTGAGGCCTTGGGCGCATAGGAATGGGCGGGCCCGAGGTCTCCTCGATGCACATCCCGGGGGTGTCGAAGGCAGGTCACGCGACGCGCACGCGCCGTGCGGCCCGCGTTCACCCGCTGCAACCCGACGACGGACGCCAACCTGGGTGGGTCGGTGGCTCCGAGGGAGCAATGGGCGGGCGTTGAACCACCCGGAAAGCTGCGCTATCGCCCGTCCAACTTGAGGTGGGTTCGCACCCGTCCAACATGAGGTGGTTTCGCATGAACTTCGATTCTACGGTCGCGGCGGCAGCGCTGTTGGCGGCCAGTCTTCTTTCGATCGGCTGCAACAGTGATTCACCGGGTGCGGGTTCACCCGATGGTGGGCTTCCGGACGGCGGCGGCCCTGATGGCGGGGTTCCATTAACCGAAGCAGACATTGCGGGGCTGGAAGGCGTCTACCGTTTGGAATCCTTCACGCGCAACCCCGATGGCTGCGACGCCGAGGGCGATGACGTACTCGACGCTCTTGGGGTCAGCTACGGCTATGCAAAGCCGCTCGAGGAAGGGCCGTCCCCGGAGCTCTTGCTGTTCAGAAGCTGCAGTGCGACGACCGCAGAAGACTGCGCGGCCGAAGGCGCCGCCGCTGGCCTCGAAACGCCCGCACTTCTCACCTGGGGGTTCGGGCGGGCCGAGCAGGGTGTGCTGATCGAGGAAAGCACGCGCGTGGGTCAAGTCGAGATGATGATGTGCACCATGGGAGGTGTCGTCGACGCGCGAATGACGAGCGACGGTATGTCACTCATTACGATTGAGGATCGACTATCCGAGGCACCGCCCTATCCGACGAACGAGCTCGGGGGCTGCGATGGCGACCCGATCGAAGAGATCGGCGACTCTCTTAGCTGCACGCAGCTCTCGGTGTTGTCGGCGACCCGGGTGGGAGATCTATAGCGGCTCTGCGTGAGCCTTGGCGACGTCTTTGGGGGCAGAGTCTTTGCCAAGGTGCACGTCGGTGAGGCTCTCGGCGGTTCCGTAACGTCAGTTCGGCAGACCCGCGCATACATCCCAGGTAGCAACCCCAACGATCGAGAGCCGGTCCAGCCTGACATCGACTCCTGCAAGAGCGGCCGGCCGAGAAATTCACGGTCGGACGCACGGCAAGTTCGGGGCTGAAGACCAGACTCGAATCGTCCTCGAGGCGCCCAGGAGCGAAGCGGGTAGGTCTTCTATTCCTTCATGCGAGCCGTCACCGCGACGCCGACAATCAGTATCGGTATCAGGAATCCGTAGAACACAGGAAGCCAGCGATTCCGAGCTGGAATGGCGGAGGCGACGAAGGCGCAGGGAATGATGACGACCAGCTCCTTGAGGAGGCCGGTGAACAACTCACGTCCTTCCCAGCGATCACCCACGAACGCCGCGAGAAGGCCCAGCAACGCAAGGGCGAGACCACCGAGACCGGCGAACCTCAGCCGTTCCGGCCATCGCAGTGGTGGTGCGTCCGCCTCGTCCTCGGCGGTGTCAGCGAGGACGCGCTCGATCCGTCGGTCAAGAATTGACGCTGGAAGGTCTGCGTTGGCAGCGCGAAGCTTATCGACATCGAACTGGAGCTTGCGCACTTCCAGCAACTTCTTGGCGCGATCCAGATCCTTGCTACCCGCCAGCTTTCGAAGCTTCTTCGCCTGGGGCAGCGCTAGAAGGAGAACGAGCACGCCGATTGCAGCCAACCGCGGCCAGATCGGCGGTAGCTGCTTGATGATCTGCGCAATCGTTTCCACTTAATCGGTTACGCGATCGGAGACATCGCTACCGGTTTCCTTGATGTCTCCGGCCTTCTCCTTGGCATCGCCCGCCTTCTCTTTGGCATCGCCCGCCTTCTCCTTGGCGTCCTGCGCCGTGTCGTAAGCATCGGTCGTTCGCGCGCCGGCTTTCACGGCCGTCGTGGCCGCCTTCTTCTTGCTGCATGCGCCCATGGACAAAGACAGAGCCAGCACGGCAGTGATGATTCCGATAGGTTTGATGAGTCGACCCATCTGTACACCTCCTTCGAAGCGCGATGTCTAACTTGCGGATTCGTTCGTGTAAAGCGAGCACAGAAGATCCTACCCAGGTTGGCGTCGAGAGGTGACCCGCCGGCGGCCGCCAGCTGGAGTTCGGGGAACAAGCGCCGCTCGCTGGGTCGGGGGCTCGTTGCGCTGGCCGCCTGACGTCCCGTCCACTGGCCGCGCGGCCAGTGGCCATGGGGTGACGACGAGCATGCCGAGAGCAGAGATGGACCGGCCGGAGGGATTTTCGTTCCTGGCCGAGCGCTCCCGCAGCCAGCGACTGACGCCCATTTGTGTACCTGAGCAGGCACCGCAGGCAGCGAGCCGCCAGCGTGCGGCAGATCGGAGGCGAGGTGCCAGTTCGGATGCGCCATCCTGGACTCGAACCTGGAGCCAATGGATGAAGAATGCCGACCAGCCGTCCGCATCCACCGTACACCGTGAGGTATCGCGAGAGGAGCAGTGCCCTAGCGTAGTAACTACAAACGCCCTTTCAGCTCCGCGCCCGACGCGACACAACACCTAGTGCCGCGAAGTTTGGCTCTCAGCGTGATCTCAATGGACTGATGGAGCCCGCATGGTGCTCGCCATTGGTAGTTCTGGGCTCCAGCTCGCACCGAGCACATGAATGCTTCGTCCGAGCGGCCAGCTCGACGCCGATCGCACTGTGGAATCGATGCGGTTGCCGCAAAGCTTTCGCGTTTGGAGCACCCGGTGCGTACCTCAAAGGGGGATTGCTCTGAGTCGCTTCAGTACCGTGCAGCGTGGAATGATTTACGTATGGTCTAGCGCCTCCTGCGCACCCATGTTCCCCATGACCCTTGGTGAAGCTGGAGCCAGGTAAGAGATGAGCATCCAGATCAAGCAGCACGACCCGGGAGAAGACATCAAGGACTTCTTGCGCGTGCCCTTCGAGGTCTATGCGGACGATCCGGCTTGGGTCGCTCCGCTCAACGTTCAGATGAAAGAGCGGCTCACCCCTGAAAAGAATCCGTTCTTCCAGCATGCGGACGTTGCGCTATTCACGGCTTGGAAGGACGGCAAGCTCGGAGGCCGCATATCAGCACAGGTCGACCATGAGCACCTTCGCATCCATGGAGACGAGACTGGCTTTTTCGGCTTCTTCGACACTATCGACGACCAAGAAGTCGCGACCGCACTGGTCCGCCGCGCAGCGAGCTGGCTTGCCGAGCGTGGAATGTCGTCGATGCGGGGTCCCTGCTCGCTCTCGATCAACGACGAAGCCGGGCTCATGATTGAGGGCTTTGACAAGCCCTCTGTCATCATGACGCCGCATCACCGCGTTTATCAGGCCGCGCTCACGGAGGGTGCAGGGCTACGAAAGGTCAAAGACTGCTACTGCTGGTGGTACGATGTCGCGGCCCCGACGCCGCGCGCACAAGAAGCTTGGGACGCCATCACAGGCCTTCCCGAAGTTCGCTTTCGGTCGATCGACGGCAAGAGTCTCGATAGGGACGTCTACGACATACTAGACGTGTACAACGATGCGTTTCGGCACAACTGGGGATTCGTCCCGGTGACAAAGGGCGAGGCCGAGAAACTGGCCGATGACCTGCGGGCACTCCCAACGGACCTCTGTTTCTTCGTGGAGATCGGTGGTCGACCGGTTGCGATCTCGATTGCACTACCCAACCTCAACGAAGCGATTCGAGACTTCGGCGGCAAACTCAATCCCATGAACGGGCTGAAGCTCTGGTGGCGCCTCCGAGTTCGTAGGCCGAAGTCCTTTCGATTCATTCTCCTCGGCATTCGAGTCGAGCTACGTGACGACGTGCGCTATCGGCCACTCGCTATGGCGATGTGTGCTGAGGTCATGCGCCGGAGCCAGGAAATGGGCTACGAGTGGGGGGACCTTGGCTGGACACTCGAAGACAACCACCCGGTGAACACGATCATCCGAAATGTAGGCGGGCTCATCTACAAACGCTACCGCTTGTACGAGAAGGCGACCGGGGACTGCGACCTTCCGGGAGCCGCCGTTTGAACTCCGAGAACGCGTGCCTAGGCATCGCGGAAAACGTGTCGAGGTGTGATCGTACGGTCCGGGAAAAGGACATCCTTGGCGCTTCGAAGGAGACGGTGGAACAACGGGTGTCGGTGTCGGAGGTAGAGGTAGCGGGAATAGCTCTTCGCTCCTAGGCGCGTCTTGGTGCCGTACGACGTCTGCCCCATCTCGAGTGTATCCGCGCCTCGTTGAAGCGCATCCACCACAGTTTCCTTCACGACCGCTCGGTACGCCAAGAGCGCTTCCGGCCGCGAATAGCGAATCCCTGCGATGAGAAATGTAGAGCGCCGAACGCCGTGCAGCATGATTGCGTACGCCAATATCTCTCCTCCCTTGCGCTCGACGGTGATGATGCGGGCCTCATCGGCAAATGCGGTACGAAGCTCCCGGAAGAACTCCCGGTTGAGCCGTTCCATCTGATACTCGGCCCTGTCCATGACTCGTTCGTAGAGCTCGAAGAGCGTGCTCTCGAGCGCTGCCCAATCATCGATGCGACGTATCGTGAGACCCTCCTCTTCGCAGCCACGCTCTGTCTGGTGAATCTGTCGGCGATACCCGGAGCGCATTGCGTCGAGCAGCTCCTGCATATCGTCGAAGGGCAGAGCCAGGCGGCAGGACGGCAGGCTCGGGACTCGGAAGTACCCGAGGCGGCACAGGCCATCGGCGACGCGTGCTTCCGTCGAGCTCATTTCCTTGAAGCAAATCAGTCCAGCGCCCTGGCTCGCAGCAAATTGCTCCGCCTCCGCGTCGATGAGCAGTAACAGCGGTGCCGAGTCCTCTCCAGGCGCCACCCGGAGAGATGACTGCCCGAACGAGACGGGGAGCCCACCTAGGACCACCGGGATGCGAAGCAGATTGGGGCGTAGCCCTCGAGAGGCGGCGACCAAGCGTCGGACGGTAGGGCCGGCAAGGAGGTCCAGTCGTACGTCGAGGCAACTCAGCGAGGCTGTGGCAACCGTGCGACGGCCGCGCGTGATGACAAGGTGACGGTACTTGGCTTCTTCCACCCCGGAGCGCTGACAAACGCGCACGAAGCGATGAGACGCTTGGAGGTCCTCGGGGTCGAGGTGAGCGTCCCACGTCCGTTGGGAGATCTGATCGATGTCGTCCACGACGTTCATCTCCAACTCGACACTGGTAGACGTGAGTTTCGGTCGAAGCTCCTCTCTCATGGTTTCCACCCAATGAGAGGAGGGACGGGCACGACGGCCGGACCCAGGTCCATCGCGTCGACGAGGTGATCGGGGTCGTGGTGCCGATGAGCACGAAGAAACTGAAAAAGTACTCGCACCGCGCCGAACCAGAGACGCAGGTAGCGGAATGACCAAATTGGCGGCCGCGTCCGCAGGGTCAGTCTACTTGCACGTCGAGGGTTGAGCGTCGTCTTCGCGTAGAGCTTCAGGAGCTGCCAGTAGTACTCCCGGAGTGGCATCCGGGTTGGCAAGAGCACGTGGCTGAAATCCCAAAGCTCGTGAGCGCTGCGCGGCACCGTGACGCTCTTGCGATACTGCTCCCAAATCACCGTGCCCGGGAGGGGCACCAACGGCGAAATGTTCACGTAGTAGAGTCCGGTGTCCTCGATGAAGTTCCACAGACGGTCCCAGTCCTCCTGCTGATACCCGGGGTCCGGAATCAGCGAACCGTAGGTGTCGACCCCGTTGCGTCGAAGGACCTCCACGGCGAGGCGGTTTTTATCGACGGTGCAACGCTTGTCCATGGACTCTAGCTCTCGGTCGGTGCTCGCCTCGAGCCCAATGAACACGGCGTGAAGCCCTATCGAAGCCCATTCTGCGATGACATCTTCGTTGTCGCAGATGAAGTCGGCACGCGAATAGACGAGAAAGCTCTTGTGGATGCCGCGCTCGCGAATCAGCTCGGCCAATTGCGATAGCCGGTGTCGCCCGATGAGGAATATGTCGTCCACGATGTAGACATCGTTTGCCTCTATCGTCTCGAGCTCGTCGGCGATGGACTCAGGGCTACGCGAGTAGACGTGACCGCCTGTGATCCGCCACGTGAAGCAGAAATTGCATTTGTACCAACAGCCCCAGGTCGTCTTCATGAGGGCCACCGGTTGGTGAAACGCGTAATAGTAGCGGTGGCTCAAACGGGCCACTAGATCCCGCCGCGGAAACGAAAGCGTATCCGGGTCGGGCATGTACTCAGCGCTGGCCGTGTGGTGTAGATGGCTCTCGTGTCTCAGCGCAAGTCCCGGTACCTCGTTCAGCGGTCGATTGGCTTCCAATGCGTCGACGATCTCTCGCATGACTGCAGTATCTCCGCCGAGCGCGATGCAATCGATCGACGGCTCGATGAAGTCCTCGGGGCAGCGAGCTGCTTGAACCCCGCCTACAATCGTGAGGCAGCGAGGCGAGTAGCGCTTCACCGTCCTGCAGAGCTTCTTCACTTCGTTGACGCCGCTGATGTAGCAGCTTGTCCCCACGACATCGGGGTTGAACGCTCTGAGGCGCCGCTCCAGGCCTTTCTCGAGGATCATGTCCATGATCTCAACGTCATGGTCTCCAAGAGTTGCGGCGATGTATTCGAGTTCGAGGGGCTCGCAGACCATCACGTTCTTGAGGCCGATCGTTCGGCGGGGTACGGGGGGTCGTATGAGAAGAACACGCATTTCTGACCTCTAAACCATCCCGGGGCTGATCCGCTGTCGGACGTGCCACCGATACTGAAGATTTGCGCCAAGAATGAAGGCTCGCATGAGCGTGCCAAAGCCGTTGGGGAGTGCCGACATCCGCCGCCGGATCGACTTCCATGTGAACAGCTGATCGGAGAGCTGCCAGAAGCCGCGGCTCAGAGCGTCCGCATCGAGATCGCGCGGCTCGTAGATGACTTCGCTCCCGCTGAATAGCTTGTAGTCAGCGGAGACGATGCGCCCCTCCTCAACCATTGCGTCCCACATCGGAGTCCCCGGCACCGGAGTCAGGATGTGCACTCGAGGAAGCGCTATCCGATGGTCCATGATGAAGCGGAAGGCTTTCTCGGCGAAGCGGTCGTCATCCCCATCCGCGCCGACAATCATCTCCGTCGAAAAGTCGATACCGTGCTCCCGGACACGTGCGATGGCTTCTGTATATCGACTAGGTCGATTCCATTTCTTGTTGAGCGCCTCGAGCGTGGCTTCGTTGTCCGATTCGATTCCAACCGAGAGTAGGCGACATCCGCTTCGGTGGGCCAGGTCGAGCAGCTCTGCGTGATCGGCGATCTGAATGCTGCACTGACTGACCCAGGTGATGTTCTCCGGGATCAGCGCCTCCCAAAGCTGAGCGGCATAGTCGAAGTCCATGCCAATGTTGTCATCGATGAACGTGATGTATCGAAAACCGCGGCGCTTGGCCGCGCGCACGTCGCGGATGACATGCTCTACGGGCGCTTTGCGATAGGTCCCCTCAAAGAAGCTAGTCACCGAGCAGAAGCTACAGTGGAACGGGCATCCTCGCGTCGCTTGAACCGGGCAGAAGAACCCGTGGTCGCCCCTCCTCATGAGGTCGTAGCGCGGACATGGGAGCGACTCGATCGGCGGTCGACACTCAGCGCGGTACATCGTCTTCAGTCGGCCGGCAGCTGCATCGTTCACCACCTGCGGCCACAGCTCTTCAGCCTCCCCGATGACGATGCTGTCTACGTGGGGCAGGGACAGCTCAGGGTCGGAGAGGCTTGCCGCGACCCCCCCGAGGACGACCGGTACCCCGCGGCGACGAAACTCGTCGGCAATCTGCCAACCTCGCACAATCCCGTTGCCCATCCCGGTGATGCCCACGAGGTCCCAATGCTTGTCGTAGGGAACTTCTTTGATCGTGTCGTGATGGAGTGTGACCTCGACCTCCGGTGGCGTAACGGCGGCAAGCATCGGCAGCGTGAGGCCAGGAAGAAAGACACGCGGCTTCCGGATCGGCTGACCGTGCCGGTCGAGTGCGGTCGGGGTTATGAGCAGAACTTTCAAGAATGTCTCCTCTCGTTCAGCCCTTGCCCAGGCAGCAATTCTGGCGTGCAAAGACTGTACCCAGCGAGGTCAGCGTCACTGCTTCATGGGTTTCGGGAGCTACACGATTTCGGCGACGAATGCGTTTCGTTCGGGTGGCACGCGTGCGCATTCGTTTCGTCCCGCCAGCGCACGCCTGTGAATCGAAACGGCACAGAAAGGTGGTACAAACCGAGCGTGACCAACTCACCGCGGAAGAAGCACCCAAGCTTCCCGCGCGTCGTCGGCGCTGCACTGGCCATCGGGTTGGCCGGTGGCACGCGAGCCGAGGTGCCGGCCGAGACGTCGCATCCCGAAGTAGCGCGCGTAGAGGCACTGCTCGATGACGCGTTCGAAGCAATCAAAGGGGTTCACGACTACCGCGGCGTCCTCCGAAAGAAGGAACTCTTCAAAGATGCGCTGATCGAGCAGAGGATCGCGTTCAAGTTTTCGCGCCCCTTTCGCCTCTACCTGAAGTACGTCGAGCCGCACGCAGGTCAGGAAGTGCTCTACATCCGTGGGCAGAACAAGGGGCGCCTGAGGGCGCACCGTGGGTCCGGCCTAGATGTGACCGTGAGCCTCAACCCGCGCGGTCGGATGGCGATGGCAGAGGGGCACCATCCGGTCACAGAGTTCGGGATCGAGCACATGCTCGAGCTCGCGGCCCGTGACATTCGAAGGGCAGCCCGGGGAAGTGGCGCCGCGCTCCAGCTCTCGGACGGCGGGGAGATTAATGGTGAGTCGACCTGGCGCATCGACGTGCGCAATCCGTCAGGAGGCCGAGCGCTCATCGCTCGGCGCGGCGAGACGCTGTGGGATCTTGCTGCACGGGCCAAGCAGGATATGTACGTGATTCTCCACCACAACGAGGGCATTGACTCCCCCACCGACATCCGGAGCGGCCAAGAGGTGTTCGTCCCTGACTACTACGCAGGTCGCGGCCAATACTTCATCAGCAAGCAAACGCATTTGCTCATCAAGTTGGTCATGTGGGATCACAAGGGTCAGCTCTACGAGGTCTACGAGTATTCGAAGCTCGAGCTGAACCCCGGCCTAGACGCCCGCGACTTCGACTACCGCAACGAAGAGTACGAATTCGTTAGGCGCGATGGGCGATAGCGAGAGGGGAGAGAACTCGAAGAAGAAGGCGTTCGCTGCCTATGGGTGTTTCAATCGTTCGTCTTCCGCTTCGGCACGTTGCCCTGCTTGCGAGTCGCCCAGGGGTTCTTCGCGGACCGCGTTTGCCTTCGCCTCGGCGATATCTAGGACGAGCGGCATGGGTTCGTGGGCGAGCCAGTCTGGCAGGAGGTTCTCGTAGTTCGGCGAGTCGACGTCGCCCGACTATTCTCCAGGGATCCGGAACGAGCACGACATGCCGGCGGGTAGCGCGTCGCAGACCACCCGGGTCGAAGGTCCCGAGGTCTATCGGTAGCCGATAGTCGATACAAACGCCCTTGCAGCTTCGCGCCCCACGCGACCTGACATCTAGTGTCGCGAAATTTGGCTCTCAACTTGATCCCACTGGACTGATGGAACTCGATGAGGCGGACGTTGTTTCTTGGGCAACTTTCGCCGACGGTGGCCGATGGCCACCCGTGCATGGAGGGTTTGGTGTGGGCGCCAGAAGGAAGTATATGGCACATATGGCAATGCGGACGACGGTGGTGTTGACCGACGAGGACGAGCAAGCGCTTCGGGAGGCGAGCCGGCGTGAGGGGGTGTCGCAGTCGGAGCTGATTCGGCGCGGGGTTCGGATGGTGACGGCGGCGTAT
>CBDUCC010000069.1:0-13247 GCA_965365555.1 uncultured Myxococcales bacterium
GAGTTACCCGCTCCTCGACTGTGACCCACTCGTCCCCGACTTCTGCGGTTATCCGTTCCCATCCAACGTCTATGCCGAGGACGACGACTCGACGTCCACCGGGCGCCGCGTCTCGTTCGGAACGCAGTTCATGCGTGACAACGACCCAGCACCCTGGACGAAGAGCGATGGCTTCTCGGCCGGATCCCCTCTGATGACGTTCCTCCCAGGGATTGCCTTGGGACAGTTTGCCGGAGTCGACGACATCGAAGCATCGCTCGCTGACGACTCACCGACCATCGTGCTCGACGCCGAGACCGGAGACCTCATCCCGCATTTCGCGGAAATCGACATCCGGGCGCCGAACGCCGAGCAGCGGTCGACCATGATTCGGCCGGTGGTCCGGCTTCGTGACGACGCGCGCTACATCGTTGCGTTCCGAAACCTTCGAAACGAAAGCGACGAGCTGATCGAAGCATCGCCCGCCTTCGCGGCGCTTCGGGACGGCACGTCGAGCGAGGACGAGTCCGTCGAGGCGCGCCGCGGCCTTTACGAGGACATCTTCTCGAAGCTCGAGGCGAAAGGTTGGGATCGGGACGAAGTCCAAATCGCATGGGACTTCAACACGGCGAGCGACCAGAACAACACGGAGTGGCTCATCCACATGCGCGACAGGGCCTTCGAGCTCATCGAAGAGGCTGGTGGCTTCCAATACACCCTGGAGATCGAAGAGTCCGACACCGACGAAGGAGCGATTGACCCCACGAACATCGCTTTCCGGATCTTCGGGACGTTCCGTGCCCCGAACTTCATGACGACCGTGGACCCGGGCGCAGTCCTCGTGTTTGGGGACGATGGTCTGCCCGCGGTCAACGAGGACACCCCATGGATGGACGTCCCGTTCGAGGTCCTCATCCCGAAGAGCGCAACCGCCGAGTCGCCGGCCGCGATCATCGAGTACGGCCATGGTCTCCTTGGTGAAAAAGAACAGATTCAATCGTCGCACTTCCGCTCGTTCATGAAGGAGTACAACTACACGTTCTGTGCAACGGATCTGATCGGGATGTCCGGCCCGGACACGGTCGCAATCCTCTCTGCACTCGGGAGCGGGAACATTTCAGGGCTTCAGACGATGTTCGACCGTCTTCATCAGGGCTTCCTGAACTATGTGCTGCTGATGCGCATGATGAAGACCACGTTCGCGGAGGACGAAACCTACGGCCAGTACATCAAAGGCGACGAGGCATACTACTACGGAATCAGCCAGGGCGGAATCATGGGCTCGGTCTTCATGGCCGTAAGCCAGGACGTGGAGCGCGGTGCGCTCGGGGTCATGGGGCAGCCCTACAGCTTCCTGCTCTTCCGAAGCGTGGACTTCAGCCGCTTCCTCGACATCCTCAAGATTCAGTACCCAGACTTCCGCGACCAACAGTTCCTGATCGCGATCGTGCAGATGCTCTGGGACCGTGTCGAACCGACCGGATACACCCATCACATCCGCGAGAACCCACTTGCGGGCACGAACACCAAGGAGGTCTTGACCCGCGTCGCGATCGGGGATCATCAGGTCACCACGTACGCCGGCCACCTCATGGCACGAACGCTGAAGGCTCCGCACCTGACCTCTGGACTGCGCAGCATCTGGGGGCTCACCCCGGTCGATTCGACAGATGGCGGGAGCTTCTACACGGAGTACGACTTCGATGTGCCAGGGGAGCCGAGCTGCAACATTCCTCAGTGGCTTTGCCGCGACCCGCACGAGTTCCCTCGACGGCGCGAAGCCGCACGCAAACAGCTCGACGAGTTCCTCCGCAGCGGTACCGGCACGAACTACTGTGGACCGGGGGACGCTGACGAGTTCCAGGCCGTCGCAGAGGGCGTCTGCAGCTACCCAGAGCTGAGCGGCTGCGAAAACGGTGAGACCGAGGAAGACACCGCAGCCCAGTGCGTGCCGGGCGCACTCCCGCCTGAAGACTGAGCCCATGCATCCGAAGAAGAAGGCCTGGCTCGCGATCAACGCCGTCGGCGGCGTGGCCGTGCTCGGAAGCTATGTCCACGGCCTGGTGACCCATCCGGAGACGCGAAATGCGCTCTGGGGGTCGATGCCCGTGGAGCTTCAGGCCGTCTACAACGTCACGATGTGGTTGGCCGCAGCGGGTTACTTCTTCTTCTCGTATTACTTCGTCCTGCGAACCGACGCAGACGAGGTCCGCTTCGGAAGCTCGGGCTTCGGTCTGATCAATGCTCTTTACGCGCTGATCATGGTGACCTCGGCACTTTGGATGCCGCTTACCTTCGCCTACTTCGACAACCCGACCAACGGGCTTTGGCTCGCCGTTCGCATCGATCTGCTCGGCGTCGCCGCCGGGTCGATCGGCTTGATGGTCGCACTCTTCGTCATGCGCCCGCGCGCAGAAGGCCTAGCCGGCGTGCTCGCCATGCTCGGCTTGCTTCTGTTCCTCCTGCAGACCGCGTTCCTCGACCCGCTGGTCTGGCCGCAGTTCTTCTGAGGCCATCTACACCTTCTTCGGGAACCAGGGCACGAGGCCGCTGACGCGTTTCATGTGATCGGCGTACTCGGGCCTTCGCTCGCAGCTTCGCTGGTCCATCCAGGGGATGGAGACCCCGAGGAACATCGCACTCATCGCGATGGGGCCGACGATGGTCCAGAGGTAGCTCGGATTCGCGGCCAGCCCGAAGAGGTAGAGCCCCCACCAAAAAGAAAGCTCACCGAAGTAGTTGGGGTGTCGCGAGTAGGCCCAGAGGCCGGTCTTGATGATCTCCCCCGGCTTCTTCACTTTCGCGAACGCCACGAGCTGCTGATCGGCCACCGTCTCGATGACGATGGCACCGGCCGTCACCACGAGGGCCAGGGCATCGATCCAGGAGAGCGCGTTCGTGCCTTGCGAGACTGCGACCCAGGCGCCGCTGAGTGCGGCGAGGACTTCCACCGTAGGAAATAGGTGTATTCCAAAGAGATCGGAGAAGAACCACACCTTCGGGGCTCGCTCTCGCATGATCTCGTAGCGCCAGTCCGTGTGATGAAGGCCGGGCCAGCTCCGCGCCCAGTTGTACGTGAGCCGGACGCCCCACCAGGTGACTAGGAAGAGTACGGCCCCCGCACGAATGGGATGGACGCCCTCCTCGGCATTGAAGAGCCAATAGAAGACGATGACGATCGGCGCGACCGACCAGTAGGCGTCGTACATGCTCGAGCATTTGAGCGCTCGCGAGAACGCAAACACGACGAACGTAGCCGCGATGTCCGCGATCGCCGCCTTCCAGAACGTGTTGAGCTCCGAAGGCACGAACTGCAGGGTGACCGCAGCAACGGCGAACGCGAGAACGTAGCAGCCTGCAACCCACGCGAGGGACGCGCCGCGACTCCAACGAGGGGTGCCCATCGGACCGCGGTCAGCCGCTCAGATTCTGATTCGCGAAGTCCCAGTTCACGAGCGAATCGAGAAACACCTTGATGTAGTCGGGCCGCGCGTTTCGGTAGTCGATGTAGTAGGCGTGCTCCCAGACGTCGATTGTGAGAAGCGGCTTTGCGCTCGTGGTGATCGGAGTCTCGGCATTGCCGGTCTTCTTGATGGCGAGCTTGTCGCCCTCGGCGACCAGCCATGCCCAACCCGAGCCGAACTGGCTGCCCGCGGCAGCGGAGAACTCTTCCCGGAACTTGTCGTAGCTTCCGAAGCTCCCGTTGATCGCATCAGCAACCGCTCCGGTCGGGGCACCGCCGCCGCCGGGCTTCATGCTGTTCCAGTAGAAGGTGTGGTTCCAGACCTGAGCGGCGTTGTTGAAGGTCGCCCCACCCTCCCGGATGATGTCGACGAGCGACTTGCTCGCGAGCTCGGTGCCCTCGATCGCGGCGTTGAGCTTCTTCACGTAGCCGGCGTGGTGCTTGCCGTAGTGGTACTCGATGGTCTCGGCGCTGATGTGAGGCGCCAGGGCGTCTTGGGCCCACGGAAGGGCTGGCAGTTCAATCGCCATGTTCTCTCTCTCCGTCAATCTGGTTACGATCCGGGGCTCCGAATCGGCCGCCTGTCCCTCAAGCGGCGGACCGCAAGCCTAGAAGGCTGGCCGGCGATGTTCAACCCTTAGTACCCGGATCGACGTTGTCCAGGCTCATGTCGCGAGGTCGGGAGCGTCCCCGGGTGCGAGCTCGGGGCCATCCATCTCGATGACGTGCGCGGTCCCGTCGAGCACGGCCCAATTGGCGCCAGGGACCTCGGCTTTCTCGTCTTCTCGGAGGCCTTCGATGAAGAACCAATCCGACTGCACCTTGTCCTCGCGAACGTCGAGGACGAGGTAGCCTCGATCGACGACATTGGTGTAGTAGATGTGCGGGCTGCTCCTGACGAAGGCTTCAATGAGCTCTGGTGGCAGCTCGCCGGGGGACGTGATGCCGGGAGCGACGAACTCGACGCCCACCGCGCCTTGTCCCGTCTCGGCATCGTAGCTCCCATCGTCGAGGGTGACGTCCATCGCCCAGGAGGTGTGTACGTCGCCGGTCACCACGACGATGTTCGAGATCCCATCCTCGCGAAGACGTTCCAGCAGCCGCGTGCGGCCCACCGGGTAGCCATTCCATTGGTCGGTGTTCGCGTAAGCCCCCTGGAGAATCCAAAGGCTCATCACGACCTGGTTTCCGATGATTTTCCACTTTGCCGTGCTCGTATTGAGCTGCTCCACCAGCCAGGTCTCTTGGGTCTCGCTGATGATGTTCTCGGGCGCGTTCGGATCGTCTGGCGCAATGAGGGAACCCGGGGCCTGCTGCTCACGCCCCTCGATGCGTGTGTCGAGCATGACGAGGTCCGCAAGGTCGCCGTACTTGAAGGAGCGGTAGAGCTCGCGCTCGGGGTTCTCTCGGATGGGAAGCCACTCGAAATAGGCCTGACGAGCGGCTGCGAGGCGGTCTTCCCAGGGCCCTTCCGTCTCGGGGTCGTGGTTCTGCGCCCCGCCCATCCAGGAGTTGTTCGCGCTCTCGTGATCGTCCCAGACCACGATGAAGGGATGCTGCCGATGGCACTCCTGGAGGTCCGGATCCGTTCGGTACAGGGCGAACCGAGTGCGGTAGTCGGAGAGCGTGACCGTCTCCGTCGGCGGTTCCAGCGGCCGCAACTGATCTTCGGCGGATGGGTAGTTGCCATTGCCGTACTCGTAGAAGTAGTCGCCCAGGTGAAGCACGGCATCGAGATCGGCACGACGCGCCATGTGGCCATACGAGTGGAAGTACCCAAAGCCGTAGTTCGAGCAGGAACAGACACCGAAGCGAAGCTGCTCGGTAGCCTCCCCGCTTTGCGGGGCAAGGCGTGTGCGCCCGATCGGGCTTTGTCGGCCCTGGTTGAAAAACCGGTAGTAGTAGTTCCGGCCCCAGACGAGCTCGCCGACGTCGACCTTGACGGTGTAGTCGGTGTCAGCCTGCACAGTGATCGTACCCTGAGCGACTCGCATCTCGAACGCCTCATCGAGCGCGACCTCCCACCATACCTCCAGAGGGTCTTGCGAAGCCGATTGCTTTCGCTCCGCTGAATCAGGCGTTTCCTCTTGGTCCAAGCTAACGCGTGTCCAAATGATCACGCCCTCTGGCAACGGGTCGCCGCTCGCGACTCCGTGCTCGAAAAGATTCGCGGGACCTTGCTCACCTTCCCAACTGTAGTCGGGCAGGTCCGGAAGAGGCGGCCCTCCGTTGCTGCTACTCCCACATCCCGAGTTGACCAGAAGCGGCGTCAAGCCGGCCGCCCCCATACCTTTCAATATATCTCGACGACTGAAACGCATGTGTTTCTTCTCTCCGGGCGGCGAGACTATTCGGATCGAAGCAAAAGTGCTACCGATCGTTTTGCAACGAGGAGCCTCATGCCCAAGAGCCGACAAATACGAATCGTCGATCCGACGCGACGCGACTTCCTTCGCAAGAGCTTCGCCGGCATGGGATGGATGGTCGCCGGATCGAGCCTGAGTCAATGTACGAGCAGTAGCGACGACGGAGCCGCGACGAGCAACATCGCGAATCTTGGGCCTCTTCTCGACCCCGACGAGAACGGGCTGCGTCTCCCCGAAGGCTTCCGGAGCCGCATCGTCGCCCGGTCCGAACAGATGGTCGGCGACACCGGATACGTCTGGCACAACGCGCCAGATGGGGCGGCAGTCTTCGCCACGAACGACGGCGGCTACATTTACGTGTCGAACTCCGAAACCGTCGCCGGACTCGGGGGCGGAGCGAGCGCGCTTCGGTTCGCTGCGGACGGGAGCATCGTCGACGCGTACCGAATCCTAGAGGGGACCAACATCAACTGCGCGGGTGGAAGCACGCCTTGGGGCACCTGGCTCTCCTGCGAGGAGACGCTCATCGGACAGGTCTACGAATGTGACCCGCTCGGGAACACCCGAGCGGTCGTGCGCCCTGAGATGGGTGTGTTCCAGCACGAGGCGGTCGCGATCGATGAAGCGAGCCGCCACGCATACATGACCGAAGACCTGCCCGACGGCCGCTTCTATCGCTTCGTCTACGAGACAGCCGGCGACCTCAGCTCCGGGCAACTCCAAGTGGCACAGGTCATGGGCGCCGGCCCCGAAGGTCCCGTCGAATGGAGTGCGGTCCCCGATCCCGGCGCCGACCCCGTGGCGACCCGACTTCAGGTCGAATCGAGCACGGCCTTCGCAGGCGGCGAAGGCATCTGGTTTCACGATCGCGTCGTCTACTTCTCGACGAAGGGCGACAATCGGATCTGGGCTTACGAGGTCGACACAGCCGTCCTTTCGATCATTTATGACGCCGCGACCTCGAGCACTCCGATTCTCACCGGCGTCGACAACATCACCGTATCGCCGGCCGGCGACATCCTCGTGGCGGAGGACGGCGGAGACATGGAGATCATCGCGATCGCACCCGATGGTTCACTGCGCCCCATCGTCCAAGTGGTCGGGCAGGAATCCTCCGAGATCACCGGCCCGGCGTTCGACCCCACGTTGCAGCGCCTCTACTTCAGCTCGCAGCGAGGCGAAGACGGCGAGAACCCGCTCGGACAAGGTGGGATCACGTACGAAGTGACTGGCCCGTTCTTCATCTGAGCTCAGCCGAACGCGCGCATCACTAGAGCAAACACGCCCACGCCTGCGCCAGCCAAGGCGGCCGCGTCCACGAGCGCCTGACCCCGACCGCGCGCGCGAAGCCAACGGAGCAACGGCCAGACGAGGATCACGATCGCGAGCTGACCGAGCTCGACTCCGAGGTTGAACCCGAAGAGCGCTCCGACCAGGTCCGCGCGCGGAAGCTCCTGTTCGAGCAGAACGCCAGAGAAGCCGAGCCCGTGGACGAAACCGAAAAGGCAGGCCACGAACCAGCGGAGCCGCCCCCCCGCTCCGAGCGTACGGAGCAGCGCGAAGTAACAACCGGTGAACAGGGCAACGCCCCAAAACGCGGGCAGTCCCCCAAACGCCGCGGTCGCACCGAAGAGCAGAATGGCCAGCAGAACGACCCAGGGCCCACCGCGAGCTCTCTCCATCCCGGCGTTCTCCATGGCGACGATCAGAATCGACGCGGCGATCGTGGCTTCGACGGCGCGCAGGTATGGGACGACCCAGCCGAGCGCTGCGGCAGCGAGTGTGATGCTATGCCCGACCGTGAACCCGGTGACGAGCAGGGCAACGTCACGAGCGCGGCTCGCGACGACGATCAAGAGAAAGAGAAACGCGAGGTGATCCCAGCCCGTGAGGATGTGCTCGACACCAAGCCGAACGTACGGACCGAAACCCTGCAACCCGGTGCCCGTCTCACCTCGGACGATCGTAGCGCGGGGGGCGGCCGGCGATAGCACGACGTCGAGCGTGGGGGGGCCATCGACGCTCGCGAAGTGCACGTGGTTGGTGAGCGATGAAAACAGCGTGCTGTGAAGCGTGGTTGGCGCGGCGTCGCAGCGGACTCGCCACTCGACGCGGAACCAGCCGTCCTCGGCCGGAAGCCAGGCCTCGCTCCGCGGCACGGGGGCACAACGCCCTACTTCGGTGTCGAGGTAGAGGTGTGCCTGAAGATAAGAGAGCACCTGACCGCGCTCAAAGGGCGCGTCCTGTGCTCCGAGCGCATTCGGGAGGCTCGTGAGCTCGAGCCAGCGGACCCGGGCCTCCGCGACCGCCCCATCCCCGATGAGCGTCCACCTCGAGTAGGAGACGCTCTTTTGGTGGGCCGCTGCGGTTGCCGGCCAGAGCAATCCGAGGAGCAGAAGCGTGCGCCCGAGGCGCATCAGTCGAGCTCCACGACGATGTCGGTGCGTTGCCTCGCAAGCTCGAGGAACTCCCGAACGGCGACCTCTCCGCGACGACGAAGATACGCAGCCTCGACCGCATCGCGAGCCTCATCGAACGGCGCGACGGCGCCCCCTCGACGCTCCAGCAGCCGCACGGTCATGGTGCCGTCGGCCGAGGAAAACGACTCGCCGACCACGAGCTCGGCGACCTGTCGTGCGGCGGTCGGGCCGAGACGCTGCGCCAGCTCTTTCTCCAAGAGGAAGCCATCGGGAATGGGGACCGCGGCCCCCTCTACGGCGATTCGGTACTGAGGCGAGCGCTCGAATCGAAAACGCTCGGCCTCGTAGAACGCACGCAGCTCGGGTTCGCTCACCTCGCTCGCCTCGTCCTCGGCGCGTCGGACGAGAAACTCGATCATCGCGGTCGCGAGCTGGTTCCGGATCTGCGGGTCGCGCTCGTGAAGGCCAAGCTCGATCGCTCGGTCGATCAACAGCTCCTGGTCGATGAGGCGGTCGAGAATGCGTTCTCGGTCCCCTTCGCGGAGGCCGCCTCCTTTGCGATCGGTGGCGACTGCTTCGAGTGCCCGCTGGTACGACTCGCGCGCGATGGGCCGGCCGTTCACCCAGGCCACCGCATCCGCTACGGGCGGCGGCGCATCGGGCACACGGACGATGTAGAAGACCGCAAGCGCGGCGCCCAACAGCATCCCCCCGGCAAGGAGCCAGGGTCGCATCATGGGGCGGAGCCAGCCTTCAGGAAGATGGGGGAAGACCAGGCGCGCTCTTCCGCATCGGCGAGGCAGTCGTCCTCCGTCGAGGTCCGGAAGTTGCCGTAGCAAGGCGCACATTCACCGCCGGAGCAACGGAGTCCGCCGGCATTGACGGTTTCCGTAGGCTCCTGAATCGCCCTCACGTAGTAGAGGAGATCGCGGCCGAGCTCGGCGTACTCCGGATCCTCGAACTCCACGACGCAGAGCTCGGGCCCGTCCGGACAGGGAATCGTGCGCCATGGGTCCTCGATGAGGTCACCGACCGACTCGGTCTCGGCCTGCTGCCGCAAGATCCGAATCACCTCGATCCGCGTGATGCGCCGGCGGCGGTCGCCAGGGTGGTAGCACTCTCCGGCGCAGATGTTCTGCAGGCGTTCCTCCCCGAGGGCCTGGATCACATCGGGCGGGCAACCCGGCTTCTGCTCGAACGACCCGGCCGCGCGAACCTGGAACTTGGGGACGGCGTCGAGCTCGAGCTCGCTGCCCATTGGCAGCGGTCCGTCGGGTCCGTTCTGCAGGTCGAACCAGAGGAGAATCCGGTCGCCCGAGGTGCCGTAGACGTTTCGCGACTCCATCGCTTCCCAGATGGCTTCGCGTGTGCGCTCCTCCGCGTGCACAGCGACGAGGCCGCCCGTGATGAAGAACGACGCCTGCCGCTCCATCCACATCAACTCGAAGGGAGGGCGCTCCATCAGTGCGTCGATCGTATATGAAACCGACTCGGGGTCTGGTTTCCCTCGATCCCCGAACATGGAGGCTCGCCAGGACTCGCTCGGCGCGCCACGCGCCTCGGTCATGCGGAGCCGGCTGAACTCTTTGTAGCCGGTCCCCGGCCGCGCCGTGTGGTTATCGCTCGATGCGATGAAGCCCATCGTCGTGTGCCGCGGCTCTTCCGGATCCTCGAAGTCGCCCTTCGCGAGCATGTATTGCACCGAGCCGCCGGGACGGTACTGATAAGCCGGGAGGTAGCAGTCGGTGCACTGGCCGCAGTCCTGCCAATCGGGCACGTCCTCGCCCGGAAGCGTGACATGGCCGGCGAGACCGACGCGAAGATAGTCCGCGCGTGCTTTGCGCACACGCGCTTCGCAGACCTCGGACGCCGGATCCTCACAACGAGCCCGGATGATCTCGCCCGCACGCCAGCAACAGGCGTGATAGCCGTCGACCGGCTCGGGGCACGCGAGGCCGTCCTCGGTCACTTCCGCCGATCGGAAGTCGCGATACTCCTCGGAGTTGCCGTGCCCCGAGAACACCTCCACAAGACGCTGGAGCTCGGCATCGTCCAGATCGGCTCGAAGCTGTTTGTCCCAGCGATAGCCGAGCGGTGTGTAGAACCCCCAGGTGGTGCCGTGCGGGATGACCAAGGTGTCGAGTCCCCACTCGTGAAGCTTCCGGAAGAGCACATCCGGAGTGGCCGCGCGTTCACGGCAAGTCGCCGGGAGCTCCTTGCTGTCATACCCCTCGGGGCAGACCGGATAGCGACCGTTTTCCCGAATGTGACGCGCGAAGTCGAGATAGCCTTGTTGCTCGGGGAAGGCACGGATCGGAATCGTCAGCAACGGCCAGAGAGCGCTCAGCTTCGAAAAGGCCCGGGTCGTAATCCCCGGGGCGGCGATCGGACGTGCCGGGAGCTGGTCGTCGCTGTCGTACTTGAACAGCACGTTCTTGTGCCCGAAGTGGGCCTCGGGCGTTAGGCCAACTTGAGTCCACTCGAACCCGGTGAAGGCGATCACGTCCGGCTGCTCGGCACCGTCCGCCACGGCGTTACACTGTCGAACCGACTCCCGTGTCATCTCCCAGGTGCGCGGATTCAGCGCCTCGGCATGATCGGTGAGCGCGTAGAAGTCGAGCTGGGAGCAGAATCGCGCAAAATCGCAGGCGTCCGCGGGCGGGTGCACCCCCTCCCCTCCCATGAGCGGGAGACTCCACATGAAGGCATCCACGGAGAGCGTGGTGTGGACATGAAGGTCACCGAATAGGATCCGGTTCGCGCCCGGAGCGGCCCGCTCTTGCCCCTCGGCGCGCTTGTTGACGTGACCCGCGTCGAGTGGTGTCGGCACGACCTTGCCGTCGAACTGCTCCTTGGCGCCTCCATAGACGATCCAAAAAGCCAAGACGAGTAAGACGAGGCCGAGAACGACCGAGAGACAGCCCTTTTTCCACCAAGCCACGCGGGCGCAAGCATAGGTCGGGATCAGGGGGTGTCCAGATGATGGACGCACACGGGGTGTTCAGGGATAAAACGAGGGATGCACCGAGTCCCGAGGCCGCTCGATCGGCTGCGTGCGCACGCGATAGGCCAGCTCGATTGAGGGGCGCGCATCCTCGATGCCGTAGCCCCGGCCGGCGAGAATTTCCTCGTAGACGGTCGTGTGCAGGTCCTTGAAGCCGGTCGAAAACTCGATCTCCTCGCCGTCCATCAGCACGGACCGGTAGGCGTAGCCTCCCTCGTCCCGAATGTGGTCCGGGAGGTGGTTCTCGTCGACCGAGAGGAACCAGCGCACATGTGCGTGCTCGAGGTCCATGATCCCGCTGACACGCTCGGGCTCCCGGGCGTGAACCTCGAGTCGGGAGGCGTCGCCGAAGAGCCAGAGCATCATGTCGAAGAGATGGATGCCGATATTCATCGCGAGCCCCCCAGACTTGTCATCCGAGCCCTTCCAGGAGTGGTGGTACCAACGGCCGCGGCGGGTGATGTAGGTCAGCAGAACGTCCTTCTTCGTCTTCGGCGGATTCTTTCGGATCTGCTCACGAAGTTGGATCAATGCGGGCAAGTGACGCAGTTGAAGAACGGTTCGGATGTGGGCGCGATGCTCGAGCTCGAGCGCCTGGAGCTGGTCCAGGTTCCAGGGGTTGATCACCAGCGGCTTCTCGCAGATCGCATTGGCCTGAAGTCGAAGCGCGAGACGGACGTGGGCATCGTGAAGGTAGTTCGGCGAGCAGATGCTGACGTAGTTGACGGCGTTCGCCGGACCCTCCCGGCGCCGCTTCTCGAGGAAGCGATCGAAGCGCTCGAACTCCGTGAAGAAGGCCGAATCGGGAAAGTAGCTGTCGATCACCCCCACCGAGTCGTGCGGATCGCAGGCCGCGATCAGGCGATTCCCCGTGTCCCGGATCGCGGCCAGATGCCGCGGAGCCACGAAGCCTCCGACCCCCAGGAGCGCGAAATTGGCCATGGTCCGAGGTATCATGGGCCCATTGCTTTTTCAAAATCAGCGGCGAATCGGCTCCGGAGTTTGGAGCCCTGCGATCAGGCGTGCTACCGACCCGGGCGTGGGGCTCCGAAGATGGCTGTGAACGGCAACGAAGCGAAGGCAGCGCGTGTGGCGCACGTGACCACGGTGGACTTGTCCCTTCGCTACCTGCTCCTAAACCAGCTCGAACGCATTCGGGACGAGGGCTACGAGGTCGTCGGGATCAGCGCCGCGGGCCCCGACGTGTCGACGCTCGAAGCGCACGGCATTCCCCACTTCGCAGTCCCCATGACCCGGCGCTTCACCCCGCTCGCCGACCTCAAGGCTCTGGGGGCGCTCGTCCAGGTGATGCGCCGTGAACGCTTCGACGTCGTCCACACGCACACCCCCAAGGCCGGCCTGCTCGGACAATTGGCGGCTCGAATCAGCGGCGTCCCCGTCGTGGTGAACACCCTCCACGGCTTCTACTTCCACGAAGGCACGAGGCCCGTGCCGCGCCGCTTCTACATCTGGATGGAGCGAATCGCAGCGCTTTGCTCGGACGTCATTCTTTCCCAGAACCAAGAGGACATGAAAACTGCGGTCGAGGAGCGAATCGCCGACCCCGAGCTTCTCAAGTGGCTCGGAAACGGAATCGACCTGCGCCGCTTCGATCGGCGCCGGATTCCCGAGGAGGCGCTGAGCGCCCTCCGGGAGGAGATCGGACTCGACGCCGAGGCTCCGGTCGTCGGCTTCGTGGGTCGGCTCGTCGAGGAAAAAGGAATCCTGGATCTTCTCGAGGCCGCACGCTTGGTTCTCCGGAAGATGCCCGACGCTCAGTTCCTCATCATCGGCCCCTACGACGAGCAGAAACCGGACGCGCTTCGGCCCGACGTCGCCGAACGCTACGGGGTGCAGGACCCGTGTCGATTCCTCGGCATGCGACACGACATGCCCGAGCTCTACGCGCTCATGGACGTCTTGGTGCTGCCCAGCTACCGAGAGGGCTTTCCGCGCGCCCCGATGGAAGCATCGGCGATGGGCGTGCCCGCCGTGGTCACCGACATCCGCGGCTG
>CBDUCC010000070.1:0-13142 GCA_965365555.1 uncultured Myxococcales bacterium
GAACGAGAGGCTGGAGTGAATGTGCAGCTCGCCAACGTAGAGGTTTCGGAGCGGATTGCGGTCGGGGCAGGGGTCCGGCGGCACGACGCACTCGGGACCTTCGCAGGAGCCGAGGCTCGGGGAGTCGTCGCACCCGAGCAGAACGAGCGAAAACGCAAGTGACATCAAGGAGCTTGCACGGGCCACGAAGGAGGAAGTAGTCATGGTAGTCCCCAAAAATGACGGACAAGCCCAGCCGAAATCGCAGCTCAGGCAAGTATTGGCACCCAAAATGTCAATAACGAACGCGCGGACGACCGCTTTGAGATGCTGCCGGAAAGGCGAGCCAGGAGTCTGTTTGAAGAAGTCCCATTCGGTCGAATATGGACAAGAGGCAGCGTCCTGCACGCGCAACCGCAATGGCGAGGCACCCTGCTCTCTTACCCGCTTCCCCGACGCGTGCCCAGCACCGAATGCGCGAGCATGAGCTCGCGGACCGACGCGTCCGAATCATCCACGACGTGCCAAGCGAGCCACACGATTTGGAGTGGGATGACTAATCCCGTGAACGCGCAAAACCGAATACTTTCGCACCCAGGGCCGAGTCGACGCTGTTTTCGGGGCGTGAGTGTCGCTGATGGGGTAGCTTTGCGCCATGCTGAGGCATAGCTTCGTTGTCATCGTCGCAGCGCTCGTGCTCCAAGCGTGCGGAGATGATTCGCCCACTGAGCTGGTCGCGGCGCCCCTGCCCGACCCGAGCTGCCAGGGATTGTACGGCGCGCCCAACGAGAATACGGGACTGAGCGACGAGCAATGCGCCGCACAGATCGAGAACGGCGACACGTGGCTCCCGCGGCTTTGGGATGAAGCCGCGCTCTCAGCGCTGCGCGACTGGACGCTGGAGAATCCACCCGAGGTTCTCACCGAAGACCCGTACCTCACCATGCCCGAGCTGGAGCCCGATCCAGAGGCCGTCTGCGCGCTCATGATGACGGGCATGCGGACGTATCGTTTGCAGACGTTTGGAAGCGCGAACGAAGCGGAGATGGCGGGCGGCATCGTCACTCACGGGATGGGCTGCGGCTCGTGCTCGTCACTCGAAGACCTCGCTGCATATGCTGAGACTCCCGATCAGACCGACCCGGTTCGGGAGTGCACGATTCTCAATCTCGGTGCCAGCGTCGAAGAGCTGGATGCTTGCATTCAAGACGCGGTTGGATTTACGCCGCCTTGCGCAAGGGCTTGGGCCTACAACGCAGTGAACGACTCACGCGAGTGCCAGAGCATCTGCTTTGCCGAGCTCGGCTCGCCCTACAATCAGGAGGATGGGTCGCTCAACCCTTGTCTGCAGTGCGACGAAGACAACTCGGGTCCGGTCTTCAAGAGCGTAGCGGGTCGTACGCGTCGTAGCTCGGGGTTGGCTGCGGCGATCTGCCGGCCTTGCGCTGAGGTCTGGCGGGTGGACCACATCTACGAGTAGTCTCAGGGACTGGGCGCCAGGGGGGCGAGCCCGCAATCGCGACTGCAGCCCCGCGGCTGCCGCTCACGCCCCGATGAGGGTGACCGCGATCGTGCGTCGTCGGCGCGGTCCATCGAACTCACAGAAGAACACGTTCTGCCAAGTCGAGAGATTGAGGCGACCCTCCCGGACCGGGATCGTCTCGCTCGGCCCCACGATTCCCGCTTGAATGTGAGAAGCGCCGTTGCCATCGATTCGATCGTGGAGCCAAATCCCTTTCGGGATCAGTTGGTCGAGGCATCGAACGACGTCTTTGCCGATGTTGGGGTCGTCGTTCTCTTGGATCATCAGAGCGGCGGTCGCCCCGTGGGCGTAGAGCGAGCACAGTCCATCTTGGATGGTGGAGCGTCGAACGATCTCCTTCGCATGCGCGGTCACATCGACGAGCTGGCGCTCGGACTTCGTCTCGAGGGTAATCGTATCCGTGAATAGATGCATCGCATGACGAGGTTGAGTGGGCGAGACAGCCATCGCAAGGCAACGCGTGGAAACGAGAAGAGTTGAGATTCTGCGCGGAGTCTCGTGACCTGTTCTCTCAGCCTCATGGCGGCGCGGCCGGTTCCACGTAAGACCCTCGGAATGGCTTGCCAATCAACGCGTCGATGCACCTGAAGAGAGGGGCGTTCAAGATCGGGTGACGATTCCCTGTTCGATCATGGTCTCGGCCATGGAGACGGTCATCTCCTCGAGGGAACGAGGCTGCCAATTCAAGACACGTCGGAGGCGTTCGTTCGATACGGTGCGCACACGCCCGAGGTCCGGGACGACGAGCTTCGCCGTCGGGTCGAACAGGGCAACGACGCGAACCAAAAAATTGGGGAGCTTGCGTGTAGGAATCTTCCATCCTTCCGGGCCGAAGCGCTTGTCGAGAATCGACGCAACATCGTGGAGCCAGGAGAACTCGATGGTGCAACAGAAACGCTGCCCAGCCGCGGCGGGCTCGGTCATAGCCGCAACGTGTGCACTCGCGACGTCGCGCACGTCGACACAGGGAAAGCCGATCTGCGCGATGCCCGGCATCTCGCGAGCGAGAAGCTTGCGGACGAGCTCGCCCGACGTGCTGTAGTGACGATTGAGGACGGGGCCGAGGACCGCGCCAGGGTTGATCACGGAGAGCTCCATCGGCGCGTCGCCCTCGAGGCCGGCGACGAAATCCCATGCCGCGCGTTCGGCAAGCGTCTTGCTCTTCGGGTATGGCGGGCATCGCTCGACGATGGACCAGTCGTCCTCCGTGAATACACGCGAGTCATCGGGCGGGTGCCCGCTCGAGACCGCAGCAAGCGATGACGTCAATACCACGCGGCGAACGCCGGCCTGGGCCGCCGCCTTCAATACACGAAGCGTTCCCTCCTTCGCCGGCTTGATGAGCTCGTTCTCGTCATCGGGAATCTTGTTTGGGAAAGGCGACGCCACGTGGTGGACGTAGGTGCAGCCGGCGACTGCCGCGTCCCACCCATCGTCCGTCGCGAGGTCTGCTTCGACGAGCTCGAGCCTCTGGGTGCAGTCGGCTCCGACGCTTGCGATCATCGCGTCTCTCACTTCGTCGGCGCGCGAGGCGCTTCGAACCGTTCCGCGGACGCGATAGCCCTGCTCGAGGAGTTGGTGGACGCAGTGGAGCCCGATGAAACCGGAAGCTCCAGTCACGAGAACGGTGGTGTTGGCGTGGTCTTCCGGCATCGAGCCTCCGTAGTGGTCGTCGATCGTGCATGGTCGCGAACGGTTCGCAAGATGAAGACCTCGAAGACCCCACCAAGACCCGACCGATGTTACCCGAAACGAAGAAGGCGTTCGGCGATTCCCTTGAGTTGTCGCGAGATGGCGGCCGCTGGCGGCAGCGGCGAAAGCGCCACCAACCGACGAACACCCGCTACGTTAACACAGCAGAATCGAGCAGGCTCCGTGGGCACGCTTCTGGCTTGTGTCCAAGAAGATGACTCGACGACGCATCATCGAGCCTGGGGTGACCTGGGCGCTCTCCCGTCGGACAACTCGCCGCTACTTCCTCCTCAACCCCGACCAAGCTCGGGAGCTGGAGCAGTGCTACTGGTACTGCCTTGGCCTCGCCGCACAGCGCTTCGGCGTCGTCGTGCATGCAGGCTGCCTGATGAGCACCCATTCACACGAGGTTGTAACCGACGTAAACGGAGCTCTGCCCCGGTTCCTACAAGAGTTCCACCGATTGCTCGCCCTGACCACCAAGGCCCTTCGTGGGTGGCCTGGAGAGGTATTCGACAAGAGGAGCACAGGACAGCATGCCTTGTTGACCCCCGAGGCGACGATCGAAGCACTCGCCTACCTCATCAGCAACCCCGTTGAAGCGGGGGCCGTCCGCTACGCCAAGGACTGGCCCGGCGCACACACGCTACCGCAGAACATCGGAACCCGAGTGGTCAAGGTCAGGCGCCCTACGCACTATTTCGACCCAGAGAACCCCAATTGGCCGGAAGTCGTCGAGCTTCGGCTAGAAATGCCCACGGCGCTGGAGCTCGACTATGGCGCCGAGCTTGCTCGACAGCGCATTGCGGAGCGCGTGCGACACCGGGAGCGCCTGGCTTGGGAGGAGTCCAAGCGCACCGGGATCGCGTTCGTGGGCACGAAAAGAGTCTTGCGGCAATCACCGACCAAACGGTCCGGAAGCAACGAAGCGTTCGGAGTCCTGAACCCGCGGTTCGCCGCCGCGGGGAATCGACGTGCGGCCACCGAGGCGGTACGTCGGATCCGTGCCTTCAATGATCAGTACGACAAAGCGCTCTCGGCGTGGACTTCAGGCAAACGCACCGTGCGTTTCCCGTACGGCACATGGTGGATGCGGGTGTGTCACGGTGCACGCTGCGGACCCGCACCCTAGTGACCCAGTGAGTTGAGTGCGGACAGGACACGAGAGTGGTCTTCACCGAGTGCTCGATGTCGAGGTGCGTCGAACGACCGGTGTCTGATGTCGTGGAGAGTGCCCGGACCGCAGCAAACGCGACTCCTCAGCAGATCGCATGCATCAACGAATCGGTGGAACGCTTCGAAGGGGAGCCACGAGGTGCGACCGCGAGTCGCTCCGCGCGCTTGCACGCCGCCAACCTGGGTCGGGTTTGTGGGGTTTGTGTGGTGGTTTGTGGTGTAGCTCACCGGATTTGTCGGGTGGCGAGAACAATTGCGTATAGATCCGAACTCGGGAAACGTGCTCCGCTCGCATTGTCGCTTCCCCCTGGGGCATTTGCCCCTGAGACATTGGAGCTTGTAGATGACCCGCCCTATTTCCATCATCACTTGGCGGACTCATGGTCTTGCCTTCGCGATCGCGCTCTCACCTGCACTCATGCAAGGCAGCGGCCCGAATGGCTGCGAGCCTACGTTTTCCCTCACCTCCCTCGAGGTCGTTGCAGCACAAGGGACGAGTACCTTTGAGCCACCCTTCCCGGCCGACCGCCCGTCGCATCAAGCCGTTCTCGACTCCGGGAGCACAGGGCTCGTGCTGCGGGCGTACACGGAGGACATGACGAGCGAGATTCGATATGAGCTTTTCGACCTGACCAGCGATTCGCTGGTCGTGGAAGACAGCTTGCCGGCGGGCGGAGGCCACGCGCTTCTGTTGAGCAAAATCAGTTTCGAAGATCGGGGAACCCCGCCACCCTGCAAGGCCCACGAGCTGCGTGTGCACGTCACCTGTCCGCCCGAGCACGAAGGACTCTGCATCGCGGCGAACTACAAAGTTCGCATCGCCCACGAAGATCACTGCCCCCACCCGATGCCCTGCCCGCCGAACGGGTGCGTCTACTAATAGTCGCGAGCTAGTCGCGTAGTCGCGAGGCCTGGCTCGGACGACCTCTCCGATCGGCCGCCATGGGTAAGCAAGTGTACAGCTCATCCGTCGAGCGAGGTGAGGATGAGACGCTGAATGTAATCTATCTCACAATTGCGGTGATTCACCCCCTATAGGGCGTCCTACAACTTGCTACACCGGAATTATTCCGTGAAGTTGTTAAACAGGAGGCCCAGATGGCTTATCGATGGCTTTACGTCGCATCTCTCGCGTTGGCGTTGGTGGTGGCGTGCGGAGACGAGGACAGTCCCGGGTTCTCGTTTGGGACCGGCGGAACCGGAGGGAGCGCAGGTGACGGGACTGGCGGCGCCGGTGGAATCGTCATCCCGGACCCGACGGCAGAGTGCGAAACCAGCCCGCTTTGCCGCGCCTGCCCGAGCGAGGTGGTTTGTGACGGAGACGCGAACTGCGGCGACGGCTACGTCTGCATCGAGTCGGGCTGTAGCGACCTCGATGGCGCCGCGATTCGGCAATGCATGTTCGCCGGCGGCAGCGCGTGCAACGACGACTTCGATTGCTCCGATGACCGTCGATGTGTCGACGTCGAGCGCGAAGGCAAGCGTTGCGTCAAGACTTCTCCAGGATGCTCTGAAACCAGTGACTGCATCGTTGGTTTCGAATGCGAAGAAGGCGCATGCGTCGACCGTCGCGTCCCTTGCATCCTCGACGACGACTGCCCGAAGAACCACACCTGCTTCGGAGGTCAAGCGAACGCAACCTTCTGCCTGCGCATTCAGGTCGACTGTGACGCGGAGATCGACTGTGTCGGTCGCGCGCCCTTCTGCGTCGATATCGATGGGGACGGAAGGACGGAGTGTGCTGGCTCGATCGAGCTCAACCCGACCTCTGGCCCTTGCACCAACTCAACCTGCGCGAGCGATAATCTGGGTGCGCCGGTCTGCGAGGCGAGCAGCGTCAGCAGCGTAAGCCCCTGCGGGACCTACGGGCTCTGCCAGGGACCTCAAGATTGCGTCGATGGCTTCGTCTGTGCTGCCCTCTGGCCAGACGGTCGAAGCGAGTGCGTACCGGAGGGAGGGACCTGCTCGAGCTTTGCCGATTGCGACCCGAATCAAGTCTGCGCGGCGCCCCGAGAAGGCGACCCTCCTGCCTGTCAGGTCGGGGCCGTGGATGGAGGAGAGTGACATGAACCCCCGCAACCTCACCCCCTGGTTGCTGCTCACGCTCTTGACGAGCGTGACGGCGTGTTCGACTGGCGACTCGGTCGGCGACATGAAGAGCTACCTGATGGAGCTCGATGACGATGTCTGCGACTCGAGCGAGGACGACTACGATCCGAACGACCCGCGCTGTAAGCCTGAAGGTCCTGGTGGTGCGGGGCTGACACCGCCGGCGGAGTGCGCAGGGAACGATCCGCTCTGCGTTCGGGCACAGGACTATCCCTCCCAGAGCGATATCACGACGACGAACGCCGAGAACGTGACCTTTTCAGGTACGAGCTTCTCGCTCGAGCTCATTCAGGGCAGTGCGACGATCGTGGACGAGGACGGCGATGGCGTTCCGGACCAAGCGGACGAATGTCCGGGAATGATCGGCTGGAGACTTCCCTGTGATGGAGATGCGAGTAACGACGGCATCTACCAGACGCTCTACTTCAACGCAGATAGCGACGTGACGGTGCGTGCAGATATCGACGTATCCGGCAAGATCACCAAGGCGGACGCGTACATCTTGATGGACTCCACGGGCTCGATGCGCGGCGAGCAGCTGAAGCTCATCGAGGACCTGACGACCGGTACATTCATCGATGCCACGACGTGCGCCGGTGCGGCCGGAACTGGCCTAGTCGGCGCACTGCGTTGCTCCATCCCCGACCTGTGGATCGGTGTTGGCGACTTCAAGGAAGTATCGTACCTCCCGCACAACAACTACTTCGATATGACGCCGTATCACCACTACCTGGATACGACGGACAATATTCAGCACGTTCTCGACGCGGTGTCGTCGTTCGTGACGGACTCCAATAAGGACCTCCCCGAAGCGACGACGCAGGCGCTCTACTCCGTGGTGACGGGGCAGGGACTCGGCGACCTCGTCCCCAATCGCGGCTCCTGCCCGGCCACACCGGCCGGCCGCTGGGGGTACCCGTGCTTCCGCCCGAACGTCCTGCCGATCATCCTGCTGTTCACCGACGCCGACATGTGGAACGGTCCGACCGCCAACGGACATACCTATGGCAATCCGCCGTTCGATGGAACCGTCGGCCTCGGCAGCCTGCTGCCCCCGGTCGAGCAGTCGCCCAACATGCTCCACGCCAACGATCCGTTCAGCGCCTGGAACATCGGCGACATGACCAGCAAGTCGATGACGGTGATGGGAACCAACACCAACCTCGGCAACAACGCGCAGACCTGGGACAAGGGCGCCTGCAGGCAGTGTGACGCCATGGGCACCAACTGCTGGTCGGACGGGCGCGACGGCTTCATCGGATTCTCGCTGACGGCGCCTACGGACTTCTTGTTGAGCGGGCAGGGGACCTCCTATCACACCACCAACGTGGCCTTTCTCGACTCGACGCTTGGCTTCGTGAACTGTGATCCGGGCCCTGGCGGCGGTGACTACTGGGGCCGCTTCAACCAGACTCTAGCGGCAGGAGATTGGTACGGGGTCTCCGACGCCTCCGTCGCCACCAACGTCTCTACGGCGGACCGCATCGGGAACTACCAACTCCGTTTCCACAACCTGACCGCGCACCCTACGGGCGACCCGAGCTGGCTCACGAAGGACCTTCCGGTGACTTGGACCGAGGTCGAGACCGAGCTTCTAGCCAACGGTGTCAAGATCGTCAGCGTGGTCAGCCCCAACTCGGGTGGCTACATTGCCGTTCCCGATGTCGGGGAGATCCAACGGATCACCGGATCGGTCGACCAGAACGGCGACCCCTACATGGAGCTCATCGCTGGCGACGGAACGGGGCTTACCACCGCGCTACTCGATGCGGTTCGCTCGCTCGTGGGGGACACCCGACGCGACATCAGTCTCGTCCCCGAAGACAACGCCGCGACAGCCGGCTTCGACGAAACCGATTTCGTCACCGCCGTCACCGCCACCTCCTGCCCCACGTCCGGCATCCAAAACTGCCTGGGCACGTCCGACATCGACATGGATGGCAGCAACGACATCTGTCTCGGGTGCTTGGCCGAGAGCAAGGTCGAGTTCTCGTTTCGCCTTGGAAACAACATCGTGGCCCAGGGCGCAACCGAGCAGACCTTCGATTTCGACATGGTCGCGATGGCGGATGGAACCGTCGAGCTAAACCGAATCCCCGTGCGCGTCATGATCCCCAAGGCGGGGACGCAGTTCGGTACTGGCTTCTATCAGAACCAGTACTCCTCCGAGGTCACCTGCAGAATTCCGCCCGAACGTCCGGATTGGGGCTACCTGACTTGGTTCGGCAACACGCCAGGTGACAGTACGATCGAGTTCGAGTTCTTCACAGCCGACTTCGTCGAGGACCTGGACAACCAGATTCCGGCTTCGATCGTGATCCCGGACGATACGACCGCGAGCCCGATCGACATCGGTCAGCTTCTCGTCGAGCAGGGCAAGATGAACGACAAGCTCCATCTGCGCGTGAGGGCGAAGCTCAAAGCGTCGAGTGACCTAAGCCAGACGCCAGAGCTTCAAGGCTGGTCGCTGCGCTTCGACTGCATCCCCAAGGAATGACCTTGCACAGGCAGTCACTCGCCGTGAACGCGAGCATGCCCGCTGGAGGAACTCGTCGGTCCCCTATGCCGCGAGGTCGAAGCGGTCTGCATTCATGACCTTGTTCCATGCCGCGACGAAGTCTTGGACGAACTTCTGTTTGCTGTCGTCTTGGGCATAGAGCTCGGCGTAGGCGCGAAGGATCGAGTTCGACCCGAAGACCAGGTCGACGCGCGTCGCGGTCCACTTCGTCTCACCCGTCGCGCGGTCCAACACCTCGTAGAGCCCCTCGTCGGACGGAACCCAGCTGTAACGCATGTCGGTCAGGTTCACGAAGAAGTCGTTCGTGAGTGCGCCGACCCGGTCCGTGAACACTCCGTGACTCGTACCGCCGTAGTTCGTGCCAAGGGCTCGCATGCCTCCGACCAAGACCGTCATCTCCGGGGCGGTCAGTCCCATGAGCTGGGTGCGATCGAGCATCAGCTCCTCCGCACTCACGGCGTAGTCGTCCTTCAGCCAGTTGCGGTACCCGTCGTGCACCGGCTCGAGCTCCGCAAAGGAGTCGGCATCCGTCATCTCTTCGGTGGCGTCACCGCGTCCCGGTGCGAACGGCACGCGGATGTCGAAGCCGGCGCTTTTTGCCGCCTGCTCAACGCCGACGTTGCCCGCCAGCACGATCACGTCCGCTAGGCTCGCACCCACCTCTTCGGCGATGCTCGTCAATACGTCGAGCACACGAGCGAGGCGTTCTGGTTCGTTGCCTTCCCAGGCGTTTTGCGGAGCCAGGCGAATGCGCGCGCCGTTGGCTCCGCCACGCATGTCGGAACCTCGAAACGTGCGAGCGCTGTCCCACGCGGTGGTCACCATCTCGCTGATCGACAGACCACTGCTTGCAATGCGGGTCTTGACGGCATTGACGTCATAGTCGGTGTTGCCGGCCGGGATCGGGTCCTGCCAAAGCAGATCTTGTTCGGGTACGTCGGGCCCGATGTAGCGAGCTTTCGGGCCCATGTCGCGGTGTGTGAGCTTGAACCAGGCTCGAGCGAAGACGTCTGAAAAGTAAGCTGGATCGTCGTGGAAGCGCTCCGAGATCTTCCGATAGGCCGGGTCCTTGATCATCGCCATGTCGGCGTCCGTCATGATCGGGGTGCGGCGGATCGACGGATCTTCGACGTCGACCGGCTTGTCCTTTTCGTCGATGTCCACGGGCTCCCACTGCCAGGCGCCAGCGGGGCTCTTCTTGAGCTCCCACTCGTGATTCAACAGCATATCGAAGTAGCCGTTGTCCCAGCGAGTGGGGTGTGTCGTCCAAGCACCCTCGATGCCGCTGGTCACCGCGTCGCGTCCGACGCCGGTGCCGTTGGGATTCTTCCACCCGAACCCCTGCTCGGATAGGTCGGCGGCCTCTGGATTCGGGCCGAGGGCACTGGCATCGCCATTGCCGTGGGTCTTGCCGACCGTGTGTCCGCCGGCGGTGAGCGCGACGGTCTCCTCGTCGTTCATCGCCATGCGCCGGAACGTCACTCGAACGTCGTGCGCGGTTCGAATCGGATCCGGATTGCCGTTGACGCCCTCGGGGTTCACGTAGATCAGGCCCATGACGACCGCAGCGAGCGAATCGTCGAGCGTCTCGCGATCGTCCCCGTCGTCATAGCGGCTCGACGCGAGCCACTCCTTTTCGGAGCCCCAGTAGACGTCTTTTTCGGGATGCCAGATGTCTTCGCGACCAAATCCAAAGCCAAAGCTCTTCAGCCCCATCGATTCGTAGGCGATCGTGCCCGCCAGGATGATCAAGTCGGCCCAGCTGATGCTGTTGCCGTACTTCTTCTTGATGGGCCAAAGCAGTCGACGGGCCTTGTCGAGGTTGGTGTTGTCCGGCCAGGAATTGATTGGAGCGAACCGCTGGTTGCCCGTACCGCCGCCACCACGACCGTCCGAGACGCGATAGGTACCTGCCGCGTGCCAGGCCATCCGGATCATCAGTCCGCCATAGTGGCCCCAGTCCGCAGGCCACCACGGCTGACTGTCCGTCATCAGTGCGTGGAGGTCCGACTTGAGTGCGTCGACATCCAGCTTCTTCAACTCCTCGCGGTAGTCGAAGTCAGCGCCCAACGGGTTGGTCTTGCGATCGTGCTGATGCAGGATGTCCAAGTTCAGCGCCTTCGGCCACCACTCGAGCGTTGACGTGCCAACGGACGTGTTGCTGCCATGCACGACGGGGCAGGTCCCCGAGCGACTTCCAGTTTCCTTCTGCTTCTCTTCAGTCACGACACTCTCCTACCCTACGCTTTGCCACGGCCTATGGCGTCTTCGGCTGAATTAGTGAAGGCCGGCCTGCTGGGGTGTTGCGCGGCTCCAACATCACCGTCCCACCCCGTTGTTTTGCACCTGCGATGGCGTCTTCGCAATCCGCCACCGAGTTTGTGCTTCACAAAGTGCGCGACCTGGCGACAATCGGGTTGTGGACGTCTCGGGCGCCAGGGAGCTCCCGACCACCCGAGGGGAGTCGTGTCGGAACACCCGAAGCCATCGTGCCCAATCGTGCTCTCCGTGCTGGCTGCATTGCTGGCCCAGTTGGGTTTCGCCTCCAGCTCGCTCGCCCAAACAGTGCCGCAGTTCGACCTCAACCAGTTTCGGCCCTCCGAGCTGACGACCGACGGATTCGCACTGAGCCATGCCGACGGCCAAGGGCACTTGCGGTTCGGCGTGCAGCTCTACATCGACTTCGCGCGCAATCCTCTCGAGCTCGAGGTGACCGGCGGTCCGATCCCCGATCAACGCATGTCGCTCGTCTACGCTCAGCTCACCGGACACCTGACCTGGAGCCTCGGGCTCTGGGAGCGCTTGGTCTTCTTCATGGATATGCCGTACACGTTCATGCTCAACGACCAACTTTCAGAGGAGCAACTCGACTTCCTCGAGTTGATTGGCCAGGCGTCGCTCGTGCCACGGGGCAGAGGCCTCGGTGACCTCTACGTGGGCGCTCGCGGCGTCTTCTACGGCACACGCGATCATCTCTTTCAGCTCGCTGGACAGGCGACCCTCATGACCAACACCGCTTCGGCCTCACGACCGGAGCAGAATTATCTCGGTGAACCGAAGAGGTCGCCCAACATCGGTGGCTGGTTCGAGCTCCTCGGTACGTTCAATGCGGGCGACTACGTCCGGGTTCCGCTCAACGTCGGCTACAGGACGTCGTTCGGGCAAGAGGTCCCGTCGTTGGGCATCGGCAACCAGCTCACCTTCGGCGCAGGTGCACAGGTGTTGTTGGGGCAAGAGCGCTTCATGATCACCGTGGAGGCGTTCGGTCGTACCTCGGCGTCGACCGACACGGGCTTCGGCGGGCGTCAGGAGACCCCGGTCGAGCTGCTCGGCGGCTTCAAGTATCTCGATCGTCGAGGCATTGCTCTCGGCCTTGCCGGAACCGGCGGCGTGACGGCGGGCTACGGGAATCCCGACTGGCGGCTCATCGGGATGCTGGGCTACACGATGCCCACCCGGGAGCAGCCGATCGACACCGACGGCGATGGAATCTTTGACGACCGCGACGACTGTCCGACCGAGCCCGAGGATTTCGATGGCTTCGAAGACGAGGATGGATGCCCGGATCTCGACAACGACGCGGACGGTCTGCTCGACCTGGAGGACGGCTGTCCCGACGAGGCCGGGCCGATCGACAACGATGGCTGTCCGGTTCGGGTCGTCATCGAGGAGGCGCAGCTACGGATTCTCGAGAAGGTCTACTTCGCGTTCGATAGCGCCGTCATCGAGGAGCGCTCGTATGCCGTTCTCGACGAGGTAGCTCGGGTGCTGCAAGCGCATCCCGAGATCTCCGTGGTTCGGGTCGAAGGTCACACAGATTCGCGAGGCCCTGAGGAGTACAACATGTGGCTCTCGGACAGGCGCGCTTCCGCCGTGGTCGAATACCTAGTGAACGAGGCCGGTGTGAGCCCGGATCGACTGGTGTCGGAGGGCTTCGGAGAGACAGAGCACCTGGTGCCAGACGCGACCACCGAGGAAGAGCACGCAAAGAACCGACGCGTGGAGTTTCACATCCTGGACAACGCTCCGGAAGAATCGGGGCTCACTCCGAAACAACCCTGACGCGGCACTCAGGATGCGCCGACTGCAATCGTGATCCTGCAACTCTCCGGGATCTCGCCTCCG
>CBDUCC010000071.1:0-13106 GCA_965365555.1 uncultured Myxococcales bacterium
CGGCTCGAAATGTCGCCCGCTTGCTCGAAGAACGCCGTGCGAACCCGCCAAACCGCCTCTTCGAGCATCGAGCGTCCGCCGAGATCGTCACGACGCGCTCGGTTCAGAACGCCCTCCTCCTGCAGAAGACGGGCCGCGCAGAGCATTTCGTGAGCAGCGGCTGAGGTCTTCGGCGCTACCGAATCCCATATCCTGGGATTCACGGAGACGTGCGGGAACCCTTTGGCGACCTGCCGTACGTGAGCTCCAAAGCCGGCGTAGCCGCCTCGATCTTTCCAGCCCTCGGCGATGCGGTATCGCGTCGCGCCGAAGATGGGAACGAAGCGATAGTCGAGCTCGATCGAATCACCGAACTCCTTTCGAAGCTGTTCGAGCCGAGCCTCGGCGACGTACGCCCAAACGCAGAGCACATCCGATACGTAGGAGATGTGGATGGTCATTCGAACACCAGGTAGGCGATGCCTGCCAAGAAGAGCAGGGCGAACACGACCAGCCATTGACGCCAGATGTCGCTTTGGAGAGCCGAGGTGTCGGCTGGCTCCACCGCTTCAGTCCGGCTGCATTTCGGACAGCGAGGGTCGTCACCGAGCCTCTCCGGGGTGAACTCGTGGTCGCAATCGGCGCAGATGTAGCTCGTGCCCATCCGCTCACCAGTCGCTGATGCGGCCCAGATCGTGCACGGCGCTGAAGCCGTTGCGCTCGAGAAGCCGCTTCGCCATCGCGCTTCGACCGCCGCTCTGGCAGTAGACGACGATGGTGCCGTCCTTGGCTCCAAGCTCGTCCATTCTGCCGGCGAGCTCCTGGATCGGGATGTTGACCGATCCCTCGATCCCTCCGTCCGAGTACTCGCCCTCACTACGGACGTCGACCAGCATGGCGCCCTCCGCCACCAACTGTCTGGCCTCCGATCCGCCGATCCGGACGGCAGTGAACTTCAGGTAGAGCACGGCAATCGCAAGGATCGCCAACACACCGAGAATGATCTTCGAAAGCATGCTCCGTAGGATAGTCTCGCGCCGGCATCGCGCCAGCGAGACCGAACTGCAGCGCCACGCCACAAACCGCGCTAGACCTGCGCCATGAGCGAGCCGAACGGAAATGCCGAAGGCCAAGAGAACGCGCCCAACTTCGTTCACGACCTCGTTCGCGAGGACTTGAGAGCGGGGAAGCACGGCGGGCAGGTCGTAACTCGGTTTCCCCCAGAGCCGAACGGCTACCTGCACATCGGGCACGCGAAGTCGATTTGCCTCAACTTCACCACAGCGGAGCTCGCCGAGACGGGCCGCTGTCATCTTCGCTTCGACGACACCAATCCCGAAGCCGAGGATACCGAGTACGTCGAGGCGATTCGCGAGGATGTTCGCTGGCTCGGATTCGACTGGGGCAGCCACGAGTTCTTTGCTTCAGACTACTTCGAGCGCCTCTATGGCTGTGCCGTCGATCTGATCGAGCGTGGCCTGGCCTACGTCGACAGCCAGAGTCTCGAAGAGATCCGCCAAGGGCGTGGTGACTTCTATACGCCAGGCGTCAACAGCCCCTTTCGTGATCGAAGCGTCGAGGAGAGTCTCGATCTGTTCGCTAGGATGCGAGCGGGCGAGTTCGACGAAGGCGCCCACGTTCTTCGAGCAAAGATCGACATGACCTCGAAGGACGTGAACCTTCGGGATCCGCTGATGTATCGCATCCGGAAGGTCACTCACCATCGCACCGGGGATGACTGGTGCATCTATCCCATGTACGACTACGCGCACCCGATGTCTGATGCGTTCGAAGGCATTACGCACTCCGTCTGCACGCTCGAGTTCGCCCATCACAACCCGCTCTATCAATGGTTCGTATCGCACTTCGATTTCGACCCCGTTCCCTATCAGTACGAGTTCGCGCGGCTGAACCTGACCTACACGGTGATGAGCAAGAGGCTCCTGAAGCGCTTGGTCGAAGAAGGACAGGTGAGCGGCTGGGATGATCCCCGAATGCCGACGATCGCCGGGATGCGCCGACGCGGATACACGCCGGCCGCCATCCGTCGCTTCGCCGAGCGGATTGGTGTGTCGCGCCGGGACAGCGTCGTCGACGTAGGCCTCCTCGAACACGCCCTACGCGAGGACCTCAATGCCACCTCGCCTCGAACCATGGGTGTTCTGCGCCCGCTCAAGCTCGTGATCGAGAACTTCCCCGAGGGAGAGGAGCTGACGCTCGACGCGCCGTTCAGCCCAGACGATCCGAGTTTCGGCTCCCGTTCGCTGCATCTCACCCGTGAGGTCTTCATCGAGCGGGACGACTTCATGGAAGAGCCCGTGAAGAAATGGTTCCGGTTGGCACCCGGAAGGGAGGTCCGCCTTCGCTACGCTGCCCTGGTGACCTGCACCGAGGTCATCAAGGACCCGAATGGCGAAATCGTCGAGCTCCGGTGCACCTGGGATCCCGAGTCCAAGGGCGGCAACGCTCCTGACGGCCGTCGGGTTCGCGGCACGATTCATTGGGTCAGCGCCAAGCACGCCGTCGACGCCGAGGTTCGGCTCTACGATCGACTCTTCAACGAAGAGAATCCGCTCGATGAATCGCTTTCCGGAGATTTCACCGCACGGATCAATCCGCGCTCACTCGAGGTCATTGAGAACGCGAAGCTCGAGCCGAATCTCGCGACGCGAAGCCACGCTGAGCGGGTTCAGTTCGAGCGCCTCGGCTACTTCGTCGTGGACCCCGACAGCAGCGGTGATCGCCCCGTCTACAATCGAACGATTCAGCTCAAGGATTCCTGGGCGAAGAAGAAGAAAGGCAACTGAGTCAGCGGTCGCTCATCAAGGCCAGACGCCGGTCGAGCTCGCCGTGCCACCACTGGATGGGAGCTTCCTCCGCGCCGTAGGTGAAAAACTCGTTCGCCCCGCTTCGTAGACCTCGCTGAATCTGTTGGCAGACCCAAAGGTCTTCGCCCTCGAATACGCCGTTCTGGATGAGCTCGTAGTTCAACTCCCAGTGCGCTAGCGCCTTCTCGTCGACGGGTGACTCGGGGATGATCAGATCGTGCTCCCAGTAGACCTCGTCGATACTCAGGGGATAGGCTGTTGCTCGGCTCACGAACCCAGGCTGTGCGACGAAGATCGTGTTGGGAAAAAAGACGTAGGTGGGCGTCGCGATGTCGCGAATGTCGCCGACGGAACCGGCTCGGACCGCCTCCTCGAGGCCTCCGCGGCCGACGATGGCACGCACGTGAGGCCCCGCCGTTTCTGAGAAACTCTGATGACCCTCGAAGTAGGGGCCGACCGTCTTCTTGTGCAGGTGGCGCACGTGATAGCCATCGAGAAACGCTTCCATCACGATCTTCCAGTGGGTCTTCGCCGTCGTGACGCCGCGCCGAAAGACGACGTGGTCCTGCAATCCGAGAGGCTCCAGATCGGGTGTGAGCGGATCCAAGAAGGCGTCGAAATCGTAGCTCTGCCCGGGCGTCGCCACGACCCACACGAATCCAAAGCGCTCGGTGACCGGCAGTCGGGTGAGTGCCATCGCCCCCCGGTCGAGGGTCGGGAACAGCTCTTGGCGGGGAACGTGACTCAGGGCTCCGCCGAGGTCGTAGGTCCAGCCATGGTAGGCGCAGTGAAAGCCCTTGTTGACGCGGCAAAACCCCTCCTTTTCGACCAGCCGGGTTCCACGGTGCCGGCACACGTTGAGCATCGCGGCCAGCTCCCCGCTTCGCTGCCGGGTAACGAGCACTGGGACTCCGAGGTGATCGTGGACGAGGCAGGAGCCCGGCGCAGCGAGCTGCGAGACATGTGCCAGCGGCATCGGCAGCGAGCGAAGCAGACTCTGCTCTCGTTCAAACCGCTCGGGATCGAGATAGACATCCGTCCGGATCTCGAACTGCTGAAGCGCGGGGTCCGGGCCTTGCTCGTAGACGGCAGCCAGCTTCGAGAGAAGATGCTCATAGATCGGCGGATTGCTCACGATGCCTCCGGGATCGGTACTGGGCGCTTGGACCAGTAGGTCGCGATGGTCAGTCCAGAGATCAGATGCCAGACCCCCCACCAGGCCGCGATGATCGCCATGCCGCCGAGTCCGTCGAAGAAGCCGAAGATCAGGACGAGGGCTAGTGCGGAGTTCTGGATACCGACTTCGATCGAGATCGCGCGCGCATCGTACGGCTGGCAACCGAGGGCACGGCCCGACCCGTAGCCGAGCGCCAGGCCGAGCGCATTGTGAAGCGCGACGGCGAGGGCGACGTACCCGACGTTGTTCAGGAAGTGCTGCCAGTTACCGATCAGCGCGCCGGCGACGAAGAGCCCGAATGCGCCGAGGGAGAAGACCTTCATCGGCTTACGAAGTGATGCCGCCATCGATGGCTTCTTTGCAGCGACCCACATCCCGGCGAGCAGCGGAATGCCGAGGATGACCGCGATCGTCTTGAATAGCGCGAGCGGATCGAGCTGGACTTGCCGGAGAATGGCAGCCGTCTGCGGGTTCAGTCCGCCCCAAAACGAGAGGTTCGCCGGCGTCATGACGACGGCTAGGGCAGTGGAGATCGCCGTCATGGTCACACTCAACGCTGAATTGGCCTTGGCGTAGTGCGCGAGGAAGTTCGAGAAGTTTCCCCCGGGGCAGGCGGCCACCATCATCATTCCAAGCCCGATGGACGGCAGGGGATCGATGAGCCAGACGAGCAGAAAGGTCATGGCGGGGAGCAGAACGAATTGGGCGACGAGGCCGATCAAGGGACCCCGAGGATCTCGGATGATGCGCTTGAAGTCGTCGACTCGAATGTCGAGCGCGACCCCAAACATGATGAGCCCGATGAGCGCATTCAGCAGTGCGAGCGTGGCGGGGTTGAAGTTGAGCTGAACCTGGTCGACGGCGTCCATGCGAGGCGTCTCTGACTATCACAGGGTTGCCCTCGATCGCGAGCCTTCAGACGCGCATGGCTCTCATGCCCCGAGACCGATACCTCAGCCTGGGCCGATCGCGCTCAGAATCCACCTTCGTGTATCCACGGGGTCGATCACCGCGTCGATCTCGAAGTGTTCGGCCATGTTGATCGCTTTGCCGCGATCGTACGCGAGGTCCACCATCTGCCGGAACATCGCGTCCCGAGCCTGCGGGTCGTCGATTGCGGCGAGCTCCTTGCGGAAGCCGAGCTTGACGGCTCCTTCGAGGCCCATCCCGCCGAACTCGCCGGTCGGCCAAGCAATGGTGAATACCGGCGCTTTGAAGCTGCCTCCGGCCATCGACTGTGCGCCGAGCCCGTAGCCCTTGCGCAAAACGACGGTGCAAAACGGCACCTCCAGACTCGCACCGACCTTGAATAGACGGGCGGCTCGCTTCACGAGCCCGGTCGCCTCCGCATCGGGACCCACCATGAAGCCAGGGGTGTCGCACAGAAACACAATCGGGATCGCGAACCGGTTGCAGAGCGTCATGAAGTCGCTCGCCTTGTCGGCCGATTCTGCGTCGATCGCACCTCCTAGGTGTGAAAGGTCGTTGGCGATGATCCCGATCGGTCGGCCTTCGATGCGCGCCAGCGACGTGATCATCCCTGGAGCGAACCCGCTTCGAAGCGCGAGCACGGAGCTCAGGTCCGCGATCTTCTCGATCACGGATTGCACCGCGTAGACCTGCCGCCGGTTCTCCGGGATTGCGTCTCGCAGCGACTCTTGATCGGCCACCTCCCAGCTCGGGAGCGCGCCCTGAAAGTATCCGAGGTACTTCTTTGCCGCGGCGACTGCTTCCGCATCGTCTTCAACGAGCAGGTCGATCACACCGTTCCGGTACTGGATCTCCGAAGGTCCGATCTCCTCGGGGGCAAACCGCCCGAGGCCCCCGCCCTCGATCATCGCCGGCCCCCCCATTCCGATGTTCGAGCGACGTGTTGCGATGACCACGTCGCAGCAGCCGAGTAGCGCCGCATTGCCGGCGAAGCAGAACCCAGAGACGATCCCAATCAAGGGCACCTTGCCCGACAGCTCGGCGAAGTACTGAAACGCGCGGCAGTCGAGACCTGCCACGATGGCATGATCGGTGTCCCCGGGACGGCCTCCACCCCCCTCCGCGAACAACACCACCGGAAGCTTCTGCCGCTCGGCGATCTCGAACATGCGGTCCTTTTTGAGGTGGTACATCGTTCCCCGCCAGCACCGTGTAGTCGTACGAGGTCACCACCGCTCGGGTCGAGGCCGCTCCGAATAGCGCTCCGTTGATCCGCCCGATGCCGGCCACCATCCCGTCGGCGGGCGTGCGCGCCACGAGCTCTTCATGGGAGCGTCGTTGCCGCTGGGCTGCGATGACGAGGGCGCCGTACTCGACGAAGCTGCCCTCATCGACGAGGTCCGCCAGATTCTCGCGCGCCGTTCGCTGTCCGGTCTGGCGACGCTTCTCGACTGCGGCGGGCCGTTGCGCGTCGAGCCCGAAGGCCTGTCGCTGGTACAGTTCCAGGAGATCCGCACGCGTCGTCCCCTCCGGGCTCGAGTCTGTCGTGGGCGAATCGCGTGCCGTCACCTCGGCGGCCTCCAGCACGGCAAGCACGTCGCCCGCTTCGACCATCGAATCCGCGGCGACGCGAACCTCTCGAACTACGCCGCTCTGCTCTGTTGCTACGACCTGCTCCATTTTCATCGCCTCGACGATGACGATGCTGTCGCCTGCGGCGACCGCGTCGCCGACCTTCGCTCGTACGCTCACCACGAGCGCCTTGATCGGCGAGCGGATCTCGAAGCGTTTGCTCATGTCTCCGTGGTAGCAGGTTCTCCCGGGCGGCGTCTTGCACTAAGCTCGCCGGATGGAACGCACCGAGAAGAACGTACGCCTCGGCATGACCCTTCCGATTGGTGGCGCACAAGGCGCCGTCTCGATGGCCCAGGCGGCCGTCGAACGGGGCTACGAAGAGGTCTGGATGGCCGAGGTCAACGGCGGCGACTCGTACGCACTCTGTGCGGCGGTCGCTCAGGGCCTTCCCGGCGTGCGATTGGGGACGGCAGTCGTTCCCGCGCAGACCCGCACCCCGATGATGCACGCGATGTCGGCCATGACGCTGAGCCAGCTGACGAACGGAAACTTCATCCTCGGGATGGGGCTGTCTTCGCCGAACATCGTGCACGACTGGGCGGGTCAGCCCTACGAGCGTCCACTGACGACAATGCGCGAGCACGTCGAGGTGCTTCGCCAGATGTTGAGTGGCCAAAAGACGAGCTACGAGGGAAAGACGCTCTCCGTCAAAGGGTTCCGACTCGGTGGAAAGCCGGTCGGCGAGGTGCCGATCTACCTTGGAGCGTTGAACCCCGGGATGCTTCGGCTGACCGGCGCGCTCTGTGACGGTGTTTGCCTCAACATGGTCCCCGAGTTTGCGCTCCCCCAAGTGCTCGCAGAGGTTCGGGCCGGCGCCGAAGAGGCGGGAAGGGACCCCGCGGCGATCGAGGTGGTTGCCCGGCTTCACGTGGTCCGTGCCGACGATCCAGCCATGGGGCGTAACCTCATTCGCACGGTGTTCGGCGCCTACGCTGCGACGCCTGGCTACAACAAGTGCTTCGAGTGGATCGGCTTCGAAGAGGAGGCTCGCCAGATCCGCGAATCCTTTGCACGAGGCGATCGAGCCGGAGTTGCCGCGGGCGTCAGTGATCGGCTCTGTGACGCCATGGCCATCGTTGGAACCAAGGAGACCGTTCGCTCCCGGATCCGAGCCTATGCCGAGGCCGGCATCGACGTCTGCATCGTGAACCCCATTGCCGACGTGTCCGGGGTCACCGCCGTCCTCGACGACATCGCCGGCTGCCTCGACGGCCTCGATCTTCGAAATGGCGGTGTCCTCCGGGCCACGCGCTGAGGCCGGCTTGAGCCCGAGCCCCGTTCGTGGTTTGTTTGCGCGATGCGCCTCGCATCGATGGTCCTTCTTCTCCTCGGCCTGCTCGTCAGCGGCGATCCCTTCTCGAGAACCGCGAGCGCCGAGGCATCACCCCAAGCCACCCACCAGCTTCGGCTGGCAACGCTAGCGCCCCGAGGTTCCGGGATCGGCAAAGCCTTTCAACGGCTTCGCAACGAGCTTCGCGAAGAGACCAACGGTCAGGTCGAGCTCAAGATGTATTACGGCGGAGTCGCCGGTGACGAGGAGACGGTGGTGCGAAAGATGCGGGTCGGTCAGCTGGACGGCGCGCTTCTCACCTCGACGGGGCTCGGAGCGCTCGTTCCGCAGGTTTTGGTCCTCCAGGCGCCTGGCCTGATCAGCAGCTATCCGGCGCTCGATGACGTAAGAAAGGAGCTTGCGCCCCAGCTCGAGGCTTTGTTCGTCAAGGCGGGGTACAAGCTCGTGTCCTGGGGCGACTCCGGACAGATTCGAATCTTCTCGAAGCACAAGATTCAGCACCCCGATGACCTTCGCGGCGTGCGGCCTTGGGTCTGGCGCGGCTCTCCGACCATGCGAGCCTTCATTGAAGCGGCGGGTGCGAACGGCGTGACGCTCGGGCTCCCGGAGGTGTTTTCCGCGCTCCAGACGGGGATGGTCGACACGGTCATTGCGTCCTCGGTCGGCGTGTTGAGCTTTCAGTGGCACACCAAGCTCAAGACGATCACCAAGCCGGGTGGGGGCATCGTCGTCGGTGCGTACGTGATCAAGCAGGATCGGCTGGATGCCCTTCCCAAAGAGGCACGCGACTTCATTCTCCAGAGCGCCGAGGACCATGCCGAGGAGTTTCGCGAGGGCGGGCGCCGGCTCGATGACGAGGCCAGCAAGGCGCTGCTCGACCGGCTCAAAGCAGTCAATATCTGGCGCAATCAGCAGGCCTGGGCTGCAGTTCAGCGTGAGGCGCGCAATGCTCTGGTGGGGCGGCTCTATTCACGGTCGCTCCTGGTTCGCGTTCAAGAGATCGTCGGTAAGAACTACTGACCCATGCGTAGATCCAGCTTTACGATGCTTCTTCTGACAACTCTCGTGGCCACCGGCTGCGCGGAGGAGCTCGACGGCATCGGGGGGACGGGGGGTACGGGGGGTGCGCCCGTCAGCGTGGATGCCGGCGTGACCTGCATCGAGTTCTGCTTGCAGACCGTGGGCAATTGCGACGCCTTCCCGGAGTTCGATGAACCGCTCTGTCGCCAGGGTTGCCAGATCAACCTGAACGAGGAGTATGGAAAGTCCGAAGCCTGCGGGATGGCCGTCGAATCGGTCTTTCAGTGCGCTACCGAGCTCGAGGACTGCCAGGACGTCGACGACTGGATCACTCGGGTGCCGCCGGACGCCTACCCCTGTCGCGACGAAGTCGAGACGGTCGGGCAGAGCTGCCCGCCGCCTCCTTAAATGAAGAAGGGCGCCCCGAAGGGCGCCCTGGTGTTCGTTTCGAACCGTGCGCTCAGTTGCAGTCGTCCGATGGAATGCCGGAGCACTCCACGAAGTTCGGCGTGCAGTTGTTGGAACAACGACAGTCGATGCAGGGCTGGGCCGTTGGATCGAGGCAGACGCTTGCGCAGAAGACGGCTCCGCAGGCCACGGTCTCACCGGTGCATGCGACGCACGCGTCGGACAGACCTGTCGCCCCTTGGGTGCAATCCACCACACAGTCCGATAGAGCTTGAACCGTCGCGTCCGGACAGCTTGGCGAGCAACCGAGAACGGCGATTGCCTCGTCCGAGCAACCCTCGAGAGCCGGATCCGCGCCGGGGGCTCCGAAGACGCAGTCGCTGCCGATTTCGGAGGAAGCATCCGTTCCTGTGTACGTAATTCCGGCCTCGTCGGTGTACTCGAGCTCCGCGTAAACGGCCTCGTCGTCGGGGTTGATACAGGCGCCTTCCAAGGCGCCGCCGGTATTGCCGGTGCCGCCATTACCGCCCGTCCCGTTGCCTCCTCCCGTGCCACCGGTGCCCGGCCCGGAAGTGTCACACTCACCCTGGCCGTTGATGTTGTCGCAGCCTTGGATCACTTCTTGGTCGGCCCAGGCGGCGCAGCCGCCAGCCAATGCGAGAACCAGAACTAAGTAGAACGCTTTCATGGTTGGTTCCTTTCCTATGGCCATGCCCGACTAGAAGATCATGGCAGCGCGAAGCTGCGTGGTCCAGAGCAGTGCGTCGTTGAAGCCAGCGTTCGTGAAAGCCTGCCCTGGCTTCATGATTCCGGCCTCGAGATCAACCCAGACGATGTCGCGTGCACCGATCTTCGCGCGGAGCGCGATGTCGCCCTCCACTCCGTAAAAGCAGTCGCTGGCAAGCTTGCAGTTGTCCCGGCGATCGACTTGGCCGTAGACCAACGGGTCGAGTGCCGAGGCCCAGGCGACGAGGACCTGAGCATGAAACTCGAGGCCCGGTACGATGGTCACTCGGCCGACCGGCATCAGGTAGACCGAGTTCCAGACGCTACCGTTGGCGCCGAGAACCTCCGCGCCCGCGCTTCGAGTGAAGAGCGCGTTCCAGGTGAGTGCTCGGAGCGCCACCTGGTACATCAGCAGGCCGACCTTGATGTTCTGATTGAAGCCTCGTGCGGTCAGCTTGGGACCGTTGTCGGTGTTGTTCTCCTGAATCGACAGAAGATCCGAGTCGCCCGAGGACCAGCCGCCTTCGAGGTAGCTTCCCCACTTTCCGGTCTTGCCGACGCCGAAGCGCGCCAGAATGTTGTGGATCCCCGCGTCGCCTCGGGGGCAGGGCGCGTTGCCCAGGCACTGTCGGGTCGGATCGGTGAAGACCAACGTGCCGCTGTGACCGAAGATGCTGTGCCACTCTCCCTCGGTGTAGAGCGAGAGCCTGCGCTTTCCTTTGAGCGTGTACTTGAGGCGATAGCTCACGTCCGGAATCACGATTCGGCTCTCCGTCGAGCGCTGCCATCGGTAGACGACATAGGCGCCGGCAAAGAGCTCGTCGCTGGCGGCGTTCCCGAAGTCCTCGTCGAACCAGGCCAACACGTTGACGATTTCGCTCACGCGACGGTTCAGGTTGGTGAGATACGCGAGCGGGAAGACCGAGCGTTCCGGGAAGGTCGTGTATGTGGGCTTGAACCAGGGGTTGGTGGCAGCCGTGCCCGGCCTGCCGTCCGTCGCCGATCCGATCGTCGAATCGACCACCGGGTCCTGGCTGAGTCGGTCATAGACGAACGCGTAGATCAGTGGAGTTTGACGGGTATCGCCCTTGCTGATGCCGCGGGCCAGCGTGATGGGACGGGTTGCGAAGAGGATGCGGTCGAACGTCTCGCCTCGGAGGAAGTCACCCCATTCCGCGAGACCGTTACCCGCGTGAGTGAGCATGCCCATGCCCCACTGCGATTCCATTCGGCCGACGCGAATCTGACCGATCGGGACCAAGAACTCGATCCAGGCACGCTCGAGCTTTAGCGATTCCTTGAGATCGAAGCCATCTACGGTCGTAAGCGACTGCTCGACGGCGAAGAGCGGAACGCCCGGCTGTACGCGTGCGTTGTCGCCCCAGACGACGTTATCGAAACCGTCGATCGTGAAACGAAGGCGCGCGATCGGCAGGTCGGGGTTCGGTCCGTAGGTGACCTCGGGATCCAGGCGCAAGCGCATGTATCCGTAGGAGGCGTTCTTGTTCGGGAAGATGCTTTGTTGCGTCTCCTCGTTGAGCACCTTCGGCATCGGTGCGTTGCCCACCCAGTTGTAGCGGGTTCGGTAGTACCCGTGGAACTGGAACTTCAGAGGGATAGCCTCTTCCTTCTTGCCGCTCGCGCGAACACTGTCGCCGACCGTGCCGAGGCTTCGGCGCATCCGTTCGCGTTCCTCGGCCTGCGTTCCCATGCCGGGTTCGCTCGATTGACCTGGAGGTTGGAAGCCGGTGACCTTGGGTGTTTCGTCAGCCTGGAGCTGCGCGTCTTCCAAGGCTTCGACCCTCTGCACGTCCGAGGGCGGCGGCGCTGTCGACGGCGGAGCGTCTTCGGCGGCATCGGCGCCCCACTCTTGGGCGCTGACCTGACCCGTCGACAACAAGGTCGCCATCATGGCGACTACTGCGATCCATCCATACTTCACGTCGCACCTCCACCTTCTACGAGCGCACCGTGTGCGTACCGGAGTCGATGTGAACCCCGGTGTTGCGGAGAATGCACAATCGCGCGACCTTCTGTCTACCCCCTTTGTTGGTGGTTTCTTCGTACGCGCAGTTTGTGCGCCGAGTTGCCGTTTTCGGTCGTGACGCACTGCGCTCAGTGTTCAGTGCGTTCGAGAATCCACTGTCGATTCCCGACGCTCTGGTGCACCTGAACGGGTTGCAAGCCCAACGCGATCGCCCACGCGGGCATGACTGGTTCGGCGATCGACACCACCTCGTATCCGTTCAGCGAGTCGCCGAGAATCGATTCGAAAAAGATCTGCGCATCGCGATCGGCTTGGTTCTTCGCTAGCACCGACGGCATCGCTTCGCCTTCGCGGAGCTGCCGTGGAAGAAACTCGCGGGCGGAGAATTCCGGCACGACCAACAGGTCCGGCATGCGTTCGGCGATGTTGGTGTAGGGCTCGTCGATCTCCCGTGCACCCGGCAGTGGATTTCGCGCTGCGATCGGACGCCGACTCACTCGTTGGACCCGATACGGTGAGCTTTCGGAGAGATCGAAGTGGGGGAGGTGAACGAGCAGGTGGTAGGTTTCGACGACCGTACCCGGCTCGAGGCGCGCGAGATATGCTGCGACCTGGTTGCGCGCGTCACCTCGCTGCGTGAGATGCACCTGGAAGCTGTGCAGCGACGCCGCGATGACGAGACCGGCGCCGATCACGTGCGCGACCCGCATCGATCCAACGCCACGCCGTTCCGCCCAAGTCAGGAGGGCAGAGGACCCGACACCGCCGTAGTAGGAGAGCCAGAATCCGAATGGCAAGAGGAAGCGATGTTCACAGCGGGCAACCACGAGTGTGAAAAAGATCAGACTGCTCACGCCGGCGCACAGAGGAAGCAACCGAAACGTTCGAGAGTGCAGGCCCTCCTCACTTTCCGCCGACCACGCGAGCACGATCCCGAGCCAGCAGAGTGCGACCACGGGCCAAGGCCAAAGAAAGGGCTCCTGCGCGAGGAAGAGGTCCACCAGGTTTTGTGTCAGGCCCGCCGGCGTTCGCTCGTAGGTCATCCAGTCGTGGCTCGCGCCTCCGGTCAGCTCACGGAACCGTGCGAGGAACCCGGTCGGGTTGAGCAAGCCTCCGCCAAGCAGG
>CBDUCC010000072.1:0-13095 GCA_965365555.1 uncultured Myxococcales bacterium
TCGCCAAGATGGGCATCTCGACGCTCCAGTCGTACAAGGGCGCGCAGATCTTTGAGTCGGTCGGGCTGATCAGCGCGGTCATCGATTTCTGTTTTGCGGGCACGGCGAGCCGCATCCAAGGCGTCGGCTTCAACGTCATCGCACAGGAGCTCTTCGACCGACACGCGGTCGGGTATCCGTCCGAAGAAGAGTTCCGGCTTCCGATCCTCCCGAATGACGGGCAGTTCCACTGGCGCGCCAACGGCGAGCGGCACATGTGGAACCCGGAGACGATCGCCAACCTACAGGTTGCTGCGCGTGCCAACAGCGCGGACGCGTACAAGAAGTTCGCGGAGCACGCGAACAACAGCTCGCGCGACCGATGCACGCTCCGTGGGCTCATGCGCTTCAAAAAGGGCAAGAGCATTCCGCTGAGCGAGGTCGAGCCGGCCAAGGAAATCGTCAAGCGCTTCGCCACCGGCGCGATGAGCTTCGGCTCGATCTCGATGGAGGCACACTCGACGCTCGCCATCGCGATGAACGAACTCGGCGGCAAGTCGAATACAGGCGAGGGCGGAGAAGATCCGGAGCGCTACAAGCCGCTTCCCGATGGTTCGATGAACCCGATGCGGTCCGCGATCAAGCAGGTCGCTTCAGGGCGTTTCGGCGTGACGATCAACTACCTCACCAACAGTGACGAGATACAGATCAAGATGGCGCAGGGCGCGAAGCCCGGCGAGGGTGGCGAGCTGCCCGGCCGGAAGGTGGACGAAAAGATCGCATCGGTGCGCCATTCGACGCCAGGCGTCGGCCTAATCAGCCCGCCGCCCCACCACGACATCTACTCGATCGAGGATTTGGCCCAGCTCATCCATGATCTCAAGAACAGCAATCCGTCCGCGCGCATCAGCGTCAAGCTCGTCAGCGAAGTCGGCGTCGGCACGATTGCGGCGGGCGTCAGCAAGGCGCACGCGGACCACATTCTGATCAGCGGTCACGATGGCGGAACTGGGGCTTCGCCGCTCACCTCGATCAAGCACGCGGGTCTGCCCTGGGAGCTCGGGATCGCCGAAACACACCAGACGCTCGTCATGAACGACCTACGCAGTCGAGTCGTACTTCAGACCGACGGCCAGATGAAGACCGGGCGTGATGTCGTCATCGCCGGGCTTCTCGGAGCCGAGGAGATCGGGCTCAGTACCGCCCCGCTGATCGCGATGGGCTGCATCATGATGCGCAAGTGCCATCTCAACACCTGCCCTGTGGGTATCGCGACGCAGGATCCGGATCTTCGCAAGAAGTTCCGTGGCAAGCCTGAGCACGTCGTGAACTACCTCTTCATGGTTGCCGAGGAGGCTCGCGAGATCATGGCCTCGCTTGGGTTCCGCAAATTCACCGACCTGATTGGCCGGGTCGACATGCTGGATATGGTCGACGCCATCGTGCACTGGAAGGCGCAGGGGATCGATCTGAGCCCGATACTGACCCCGGCGAAGAAGAAGAACGCGGTGACGGGCGTCTATTGCACTCGGACGCAGGATCACGGGCTCGACAAGGCGCTCGACAACCGGCTGATCGAGTTGGCGCAGCCAGCGATTGAGAAGGGCGAGAAGGTTAGCGGCTCTCTCAAGATCAAGAACACGAATCGAACCGTCGGAACGATGCTGAGCCACGAGATCGCCAAGGTCTGGGGCGAGGAGCTACTCCCCGACGAGACCGTGCACTTCAAGTTCGAGGGCTCCGCGGGGCAGAGCTTCGGCGCCTGGCTCGCCAAGGGGGTCACGCTCGAGCTCGAAGGCGATGCGAACGACTACGTTGGCAAGGGCCTCTCCGGTGGCAAGATCATCGTGTACCCCTCGACGAAGGCGACCTTCGTTGCCGAGGAGAACATGATCATCGGCAACGTCGTCCTCTATGGCGCCGTCAGCGGGAAGGCATTCTTTCGAGGCCGAGCGGCCGAGCGTTTCTGTGTGCGCAACTCCGGCGCCTGGGCGGTCATCGAAGGAGTCGGCGATCACGCATGCGAGTACATGACCGGAGGGCGCGCCGTGATCCTCGGTGACACCGGGCGCAACTTCGCGGCGGGGATGAGCGGCGGGGTCGCCTACGTGCTCGATACGGAGGGCGACTTCCACACGAAGTGCAACATGGAGATGGTCGCGCTCGAGAAGCTCGACCACGCTGAAGAGATCGCCGTGGTGAAGGGCTTGATCGAGGAGCACCTTCAGTACACGGGCTCGGCGGTGGCAGAGCGGCTTCTCGGCGACTGGGCAAACACGGTCGACACCTTCGTCAAGGTGATGCCGACCGACTACAGGCGGGTGATCGGTCAGACGGGCGACCTCTCGGTCGGCGTTCCGGGACCTGACGCGGTGCAACCGCAAGACCGGCCTGCGGCGGAGTAGAGCGATGGGTAAGCCAACTGGGTTCAAAGAGTTTCCACGGGAAGTCGTTCCTTACAGTGATCCGACCGAGCGCGTTCGGGGCTGGGACGAGTTCACCGTCGACGTGCCAGAGGAGCAACTTCGGCAACAGGGCGCACGCTGCATGGATTGCGGCGTCCCCTTCTGCCAGTCGGCGACGGGATGTCCGATCGACAACCTCATCCCGGAATGGAACGACCTGGTCTACCGAGGTCGCTGGCGAGAGGCGCTCGACCGGCTTCACAAGACCAACAACTTCCCCGAGTTCACGGGCAGGGTTTGCCCCGCTCCCTGCGAAGGAGCCTGCGTCCTCGGTATCATCGAGCCCGCCGTGACCATCAAGAACATCGAGTGTGCGATCGTCGACAAGGGCTTTGAAGAGGGTTGGATCCAGCCTGAGCCTCCCGACGAGCGCACCGGTAAGAAGGTTGCGATCATCGGCAGCGGGCCTGCCGGGCTCACGGCGGCCCAGCAGCTCAACCGTGCCGGCCACGCCGTCACCGTCTACGAGCGAGACGACCGCATCGGTGGTCTGCTGACATACGGCATCCCGAACATGAAGCTCGACAAGGAGATCGTGGAGCGCCGGCTCGACATCATGCGGGCGGAGGGGGTCACGTTCGTCACCAACGCGCACGTGGGCGTCAACAAGGATGCGCAGACGCTTCGAGCCGAGCACGACGCGATGATCCTCGCCTGTGGGGCAACGCGCCCGCGCAATCTTCCGATCCCCGGACGCGATCTGAACGGGATTCACTTCGCAATGGAGTTCTTGCTCAAGAACACCAAGAGCCTGATGGACAGCAAGCTCGACGACGGTGCGTACATCAGTGCAAAAGGAAAGCGGGTCATCGTCATCGGCGGTGGCGATACCGGCACGGATTGCATCGGTACTTCGCTGCGACACGGCTGCACGTCGCTGGTGAACTTCGAGCTTCTTCCCCGGCCGCCGGCAGAGCGGGCGGACGACAACCCCTGGCCCGAGTGGCCGGTGATCTTCCGAGCGGACTACGGCCATCAGGAGGCCGAGGCCAAGTTCGGCAAGGACCCGCGCGAGTACGCGATCCTCAGCAAGCGCTTCATCGATGACGGCAACGGCAACGTCGCGGGCGTCGAGACCGTACGCGTCGAGTGGAGCAAGGACGAGGACGGGAAGTGGAAGATGGGCGAGGTGCCCGGTTCGGAGCAGATCTTCGAAGCCGATCTCGTCTTCTTGGCGATGGGCTTCCTCGGCCCGGAGGACACTCTCGCCGAACAACTCGGACTCGAGCGCGACGCCCGAAGCAACTTCAAGGCGCAGTACGGTGACTACGCGACCAACACCGAAGGCGTGTTCGCCGCTGGCGATTGCCGGCGCGGACAGTCCCTGGTCGTCTGGGGCATCGCCGAAGGCCGAGGCGCCGCCCGCGCAGTCGACCAGTTCCTCATGGGCCACTCCGACCTCCCCGCCCCCGATTAGGGGACAGGAAACCCCTCCGAAACCGCAGTCCTTCCAGCTACTTGGGAACCCAACTGCGAATTTTCCAGTCGCTGGATTCAGGTGGAAACGTTCCATTCTGTCAGAGAAAGAATTCGCAGTGCGGCGGCTAACTAGTGGAAAGTATTGATTTTATCGAGGGCGTGCGTGTCCCTGATCATCCGTTGAGGGTGGAAGGTTGCGGTGTGGTTGTGTTATGGTGAGTACGTGGGGGTGGTCACGCTCCCGCTTCGTTCTTTCGATCCTTGTTTTTCTTGGCCGCTATCGAGCGCAAGTAGCGGGTGCTTGCTTTTCACGCGCCGGGTGGGATTGCTGACCCACTCGGCGCTTCTTAGTTTAACGCTCGTCGCGAATCGCCTCGAGCCACTCGGCACCGAGCACGAACGCCGCGGGAAGCAGGGCAGCGTAGCCGAGCATCAGCAGGGTCGACTTGTGGGATGAGGCGCTGTTCGAGGTGAAGAGGAGCCCGTCCGCTCTGCTCTCGAGAACCCAGCCATAGGGCTCGCCGGCCGCCGGCAGGAGGAAGCGCGCGACCTGCGTCTGAACGGCGGGACCCTGAGCGACGACGACGCGGTCGAGTGCGGCGTGCATCACGCGGGTCATCTTCGGAGAAAGATAGAGCAGGCCGTTGCCCTCGGTCGGCAGCCCTGACATCGCTCTTCGGAAATCGGAGGTCGTCCCGACGTTCTCGGTCAGGCTCAAGCAGTCCCGCAAGAACGAAGACGAGCTCACCAGATACACCCGACCGCTCGCGGAGTCTTTGATGAGCGAGGGCTCGTACGCGTTCCAGGGGGACGGAAGAGCTATCGCTGGGCTGACTACGCTCCAGGTATCGGAGTCGCGCGTGGTGAGGAACGGATCGTCATCGGCGTATCGAACCAAGGAGTCGAACAGCGGCTCGATCCCGTCGATCTGCACGACGAAGTCGATGTACGGAAACATGAACGAATCGCCTGGGATCCAGAGGTTCCGGCTCTCGTCGACGGCCAGGATCACGGCCATCCGGGTCTGCAAGCCTTCGAGTAGGGCTCGCGGAATCAGATCCAAGGGCGTCAGTGGCGAGTCGAGGGCTGCCGCGAGATCTTGCGGCTTCATGCCGACACCGAGCTCGCTCAACGCCTCCAGCGTACCCAGTAGCCCGTCGAGATCGAGCGACTGCTCCCAGGCCAAGTCGGTCCGAGCCGGCGCCCGCTGTACGATCTCGAACCGCTCGGGCTCTGCGCTCACCATGCGGAGCATTCCTTCGCGCTGCTCGGCGTGGATGAAGCCGCGGTTCCGGTAGAGTCCCCCCGCATCATAGGAGCTCAGTCCCAGCGCTCGAGCGTGGTCGAGACCGAGCACATTCACGAGCGTCGTCGGATTGAGGCGATGCGGTGCTCCGAGCTCGAGAAGCTCGGGTCGGTCCCGAAGCACAGACAACAGGAAGTCGGCGGCCTTCTCGGAGTCCCCGTCGATGTCCGCGAACAGATAGAGCGTCCCGCCAAGCTCGAGCTGCGCGCTCACCGTCTCGAAGTGCGGCGAAGCGTTCGGCACCATGGGCACGGCCGAGGAACGGCATCCCCCGAGCACTACGCACATCCAGAGGACTATCCCGAGTCGCCGCATTCTGCCTGCTCCAGAACCTAGCACCACCCTACGGGGCATTCTTCCGCACGACCGGAACGCCTGAACCCTTGTTACCGGGCCCTGCACTTGGATCTCCTGGAGGAAAGGCTATGGTCCGCGTCCGACTCATTGGCGCAGTGAGGTATTCCATGATTCGACGGCTTAGTTACATTCTCTTCGTAGGCGGCCTAGCGGCCACGGGCTGCACCAGCAGCAGCGATAGTGGGACTGGGACAGGGGGCACTGGCGGTACCGGTGGCAGCTTCGGAGATCTCGAATGGCCCCCGGACGCGACGGTCTACTTCGACGAGTACGGCGTGTTCAATGGCGACTGCGCGACCGACGAGGACTGCGCGATGGCGCTCGGCTACTACCACGCTTTCGATCGCTTCGTGCAGATGGACATCCGCCGTCGATTCGCGACCGGCCGCTTCGCAGGAATTCTGGTACCCGCCGTGGCCCAGACCTTTGTCGACGACTTCGTCGACCTTCGCGCGTTGTTCTCGACTCGCGACGGAGAGCCGGCGGAGCAAGCCCTCTACGATGAGGCCTCACCCAAGACCAAGGCGCTACTCGACGCGTATGCCGTGGGCGTCAACCAATGGATTGCGGACGTCCGGGCTGGCGACAACGGCGCGGTCTTCCCCCGTGAGTTCGATCATCCCCTGTTGACCTATAGCCCGGATACGATCCCCGAGTGGCAGCCGCAGGACAGCGTTGCCGCCGTTCTGGCGCTCGTCGAGAACCTCACCAACGACGAGACGGTGCAGGTCAATGCCGGCATCGCCCGCGCCGAGATCGACAACGACGCGAAGTTCTCCGACCTCTGGGCCCGACGCCCGCTCGAGGAGTCGGCGATATTGCCTCTGGACTGGACCCCGCCCCCCGCACCGACGGCGGCGCTGATGAGCGGTCCTCTCCCGATCGTTCAGGAGCCCCGCGTTGGGCCCGTGTTGCAGAAGCTTCAGAAGAAGCTCGCCAGGGTCGGAGTGCTTCGGGAGCTTCTCTGGGGCGCCGGCGTCTCCGGCGACGATGACGAAATCGGCTCCAACAACTGGGTGATCGGGCCCTCGCGGACCACGAATGGCAATGCCCTGCTCTCGAACGATCCGCACCTCGGGATGACCCAACCAGCGACCTGGTACGTGGCTCACATGGATGCAGTCACCAATGGGGCGGGCGAGATTCACACCGCGGGCATGACCTTCGCGGGCCTCCCATGGGTCATCGTCGGTCAGAACGAGCGCATCGCCTGGGGCGTGACGACCACCAACATGGACTTCAGCGACATCTACGTTGAAACCCTCGCCGAAGGTGGTGACGGAGACCCGTCGGGCGTTCTGTTCCGAGGCGAAGAGGTGCCGTTCACGCGCGTGCCGTTCAACATCGAGTTCAGCGATGGCAGCAGCGAAGAGCGAGAGCTCCTGTTCGTGCCGCATCACGGTCCGGTTCGCTCACTCGATCCCGATCTCGGCACGGCCATCACGCTCCGCTGGACCGGAAACGACCTGGACTCGGACATCAACGTGCTCACCAATTTGGCCCGGGCTGCGAGCACGGAAGAAGCGCGCGTCGCTCTGGAGGATGTGACGTCGATCGGCCAGAACTGGGTGATCATCGACACGGACAACAACATCGGTTGGTACCCGTACAACCGTCTGCCGAAGCGAACTTGGGCGACCCCTTTGCAGGGCGACGCCCCAGCCTGGCTGCCGCTCGATGGCGCCAGCGGCGATTACGAATGGGATCAGTACTTCGCCCTCGAGGAGCTCCCGCAGGCGACCAACCCAGCCGCAGGATTCATCGCAACCGCCAACAACGACATGACCGGGGCTCTCTACGACGAGGACCCCACCACGCTTCCGAGCGGAGCTTCCCAACCTCCCTACCAGTCCGAAGCGGCGGCGGGCTTCCGGCATGCGCAGATCGTTGCGCTCATCGACTCGATCGGGAATGCACACTCGGTCGCGACGATGGATGCAATCATCGGTGATGTGTACTCGCTGATCGGCGAGCGAATGGTCCCAGGAATGCTGCGCATCGCGAACGACGAGGAAACACTTCCAGGCCTCAACGGGCCCAAGGTGATCAGTGCGCTCCAGAGTTGGAACTTCAACTGTCCGAGCGGCGTCGACGGACCGATTTCCGACGACCCACTGGTGAGCGACGCGGACGCGCTTCGGGAGTCTTCGGGGTGTACCGCGTTTCACGCGCTCCTGATCGAGCTCCGAGCGCGCATCGAGCAAAACGAGAGCGCACCTACAGGCCGAAAGCCGAGTATCGCCACGTATTACTCGATCGTGGACCCAACCAAGCTGATCGGAGGCGACGTCTACTGGGATGATCCCGCAACGCAGGAGATCGAAACGGACACCTCGGTGATGTCCGACGCGCTCGCAGCCACCGGTGACTTCCTCGTGGCCGAGCTTGGAGACGACGAGACCCAGTGGGCCTGGGGCCGACTCCACGGCCTCCTTCTCCAATCCGACTTGAGCTCGCTCAGCGGGCTCTTTGCCGAATTCGACAATCCTCCGCCGAACAATCCGCTGTTCGCGAATGATGGAGGCTTGTTCACGGTCGACGTCGCGAATCCCGGACAGACCGACTTCGTGCAGCTTGCCGGACCTTCGACCCGCTTCGTCTGCGAGGCCTCATCCGAGGGACCGAGGTGCACCTTTCAGCTCCCTGGCGGACAGTCCGCGGATCTGAATTCCGTGAACTACGAGGATCTGCTGTTCCCCTATCTCCGGAACACGCCACTTCCACTGGTCTTCGACCTCGAAGAGGCCAGGCAGAATGCGGAGAATGGCGGTAGGGTCGTGACCTTCGAGTAGCGCGCCGCCCTAGACTTCGTTCTCGACCAGATACTCGTGCCGTAGGGCATGCGCGGTCTTCCCCGCGCCGTCTTCCGTCCAGCCGGGCGGCATCACCAAGTAACCGAAGCGGCCGCGCCAAGTTCTCGCGTTCCAGGCATCGCGGAGCATCGCGGCCCATTCGTGAAACGCGATTCGAACGGGATTGTAGGTGTGGATGTTCTTGGTGAGTCCGTAGTCCACGGGTTCGCCTTCCGGCTCGAACGTGCCGAACAGCTTATCCCAGATGATGAAGATGCCCGCGTGATTACGATCGAGGTAGATCGGGTTGCGACCGTGATGGACCCGATGATGCGACGGCGTGTTGAAGACAGTCTCGAACCAGCCGAGATCGCCGATCAGCTCCGTGTGCAGCCAGTACTGATAGAGCAGGCTGATCGACTTCTGGATCAGGATCATCTCGACCGGGAAGCCCAGTAGTGGGAGCGGTGCCCAGAAGATGAAACCGGTGAACGGTGTGGTCCAGGACTGGCGGAGCGCGGTCGTGAGGTTGTAGTGGGTGCTCGAGTGATGGTTCACGTGCGCAGCCCAGAGGAACCGGACTTCATGACTCAGGCGATGAAACCAGTAGTAGCAGAAGTCCTCTGCGAACAAGAGGAGCAGCCAGGACCACCAAACCACGGGGATGTCGAAGAGCCGGAACTGGTAGAGCCAGGCAAGGCCTGCAAACGGAAGCAGCTTCAAGAAGATCTCGATCCCGAGGAAACCGAGGCCCATTGCGAGGCTCGCGAACGAGTCCTTGGCCGTGAATCCCGCCAATGGGATCTTCGCGTCAGTTCCGCGCTCGCGTCGCAGCACGAGCCAGCGCTCGATGCCGATCGTCGCGAGGAAGAACGGGATCGCGTAGTAGATCAGGCTCATTGTTTCAGATCTACGATCAACGAATCGTGCGCTCAACCGGGGCGCTAGGTCTCTGCGAGGACGCAGGCGACGACGGGCTTCAAGTCCAGGGTTTCCACTCGTATGTTTCGGAAACCCGCCTGCTCGAGGAGTGACTGGTTGCGCCGCGCCGCGAGGTAGGCGTCCTCGTCGGTCGCGCCCTTGTTTCGGGGCTGGAGCGCCACGGCGATGATTCCGCCAGGAGCCATGGCGCGACGAAGCGCGCGCAGCGTTTCGACCGGCGAGTCCCAGAACTGCACGACGTTCACTGCGAATACCCGATCAAACTGCAATCCCAGCCCGGCGGCCGTCTCGGCCGTGCCGTGGACGACCTCCAGTCGCCCCCTCGCGATCGCGTCCGCATTGCGCTTCTCCGCAACCGTCACCATCAGCGCCGAGTGATCGACGCCGATCACGCGACCGTCCGACGCGAGGTCCGCGGCAGCGCCCAGCGCGATTCCGGGACCGCAGCCGACCTCCAGCACGCAGTCCGAGGGCTGGATGCCGAGGAGCGACACGACCCATTCGTTGCGGAGCCGGTTGGATTCGCGGTGGGACATGATCCAACCCGCAATCCGACCGAGAACGCCGTGCGGATGCTTGAACTGCTCGACGATCACTCTTCTCACGATGTCCTCCGATCCGCGTCTTGCTGCAGGACGGTTCGCCAGGACGCGAGAACCTGCACCGCATCTGCAATCGCTTGGTCGGAAACGCCGGGCTGCAGTCGTGACAGGGCCCGCAGCTCGTCGCTTCGCATGGTCTGGATCAGCGCGCGGCCCTTGTCGCTGAGCACGATGAGCGAAGAGCGCTTGTGCGCCGGGTTGTCCTGTCGCTCGACGAAGCCTCGCTCGAGCAACGCGTCGACCTGTTGCTGCACGTGCTGTCGCGAGACGCCGCGCGCCCGGGCCATCTGGGGAACCGTCCCCGGCCCCTCGAGGAGCAGGAGCTCGAGCACCCCGCGCATCGCGATGCTGATATCGAGCTTCGAGTGCAGCGTTTCGGCCCAGTGCCTCAGCAGATGAAACAGCCGCCGCGTCTCGTTGAAGAGTTCCGGAGCATCCATAACGACAAGTATATTGTCATTATGACATTTAGTTGTCAAGATGAGGCTCGAGAGAACTCGAAAGAACCCGTCCCGAATCCTCCTAGCCCACCGGGTCGCCGATGTCGTCGGTCGGGTTCCGCATGTTCACCGGCACCTTGAAGTAGCGGATGCCGGTGCTTCCAGGTGCGGTGAACTGTCCGCCGTTGATGTTGAACTGCACGCTTTGAAAAAGGAGTCGCGGCGCATCGAGTTCCTGATTGCGGGCCTCACGGAGTTGGACGAACTCCTCGGCGGGAGTCTCCGCGCGGAGGTGTGGGTTCTTGGCCTTCGACTTTCCGATCGTCGTCTCCCAGGCAACCGGACGGTCGTTTGGCATGTAGTCGTGACCTGGAAACACCCGCGTCTCGTCCGGCAGGCTGTAGAGCCGTTCGTGAATCGAGTCGTACAGCTCGTTCGCACTTCCTTTCGGGAAGTCCGTTCGGCCCGTTCCGTAGTCGTGCATGAAGAGCGCGTCGCCGGTGAAGAGCGCGTCGCCGATCAAGTAGCTGAGACACGCGGGCGTATGGCCCGGCGTTGCGATCGCTTTCACTTCGAGGCTGCCTGCTCGAAGTGTTTCTCCGTCCTCGATCAACTTGTCGAACTGGCGGCCATCGGTCGGAAAGCCGTCATCCAGATCGAACACGCCCTTGAAGACCTCCTGCACCGCGGTGATGTTGGCGCCGATCGCCGTCTTCGCATCGAATCGCTTCTTCAACATCTGCGCGCCCGAGAGATGATCCGCGTGGGCGTGCGTCTCGAGCGCATAGTGCACCCGAAGCCCGTTCTGACGTACGTGGTCGGACAGCGCGTCGATGGAATTCGTGCTCGTCGTCGAAGAGAGTGGGTTGTAGTTGAGGACCGAGTCGATCACGACCGCGTCTTTGCTCTCCTCGTCCCAGACCAGGAAGGTCAACGTGAATGTCGGCTCATCGAAAAAGGCTTTGATTTCCATAGTTTCCTCCGCAGGCCCTTAGACCCGCCCCTGAAGCATTCCGTGCCAGTACATGTTCGGTAGCCCGTAGGCCTTGAGCGCGTACATGCTGTACCGCTCTTGGGCCTGGTCGAACGGGAAGGTCTCCATGATCACCCCGTCGTACCCAAACTCGGCGAGAATCACCTTGCCGTATCCGGTGACGAGCGGGCAGGAGGCATAGCCGTCGTAGTGTCCGGTGAGCGGCTTCTCCGCTCGGAATGCGATCACGTTCTCGACGAGTGCTGGGGCCTGCTTGCGGACCGCGGCCCCGGTCTTCGAGCAAGGCAGGCTGCTGCAGTCGCCGAGGGAGAAGACGTTGCGGAACTTCGTGTGCTGCAGCGTATGCTTGTCAACGTCGACCCATCCCGCTTCGTCCGCGAGCGGGCTCTGTTTGATGAAGCTTGGTGAGCCCTGCGGCGGAGTGACGTGCATCATGTCGTACTTGAGCACCAGTTCTTCGGCACCGTTCACGTCATGAAAGATCGCTTCGCGACTTTGCGGCCTCACCTCGACCAAGTTCTTCGAGAACTGCGTCTGGATGTTTCGCTCCTCGACGATCTTGCTCAGCGCCTGCGCGTATTTCGGAATACCGAAGATCCCCGCGGTGGCGGATGCGTAGATCACGTTGGCCTGCTCGCGAATCCCACGCCTCCGGAACGTTTCCTCCGCCAGGTACATGATCTTCTGCGGCGCGCCTGCGCACTTGATCGGCGTCGCTGGGAACGTGAACACCGCGCTGCCACCCTGAAACGACTGAATCGTCTCCCAGGTGTACGGCACCTTGTCGTAGCCGTAGTTGCTGCAGACCCCGCCCTTGTTGATCGCATCGGGTAGACCCTTCACCGCATCCCAGTTGAGTTGGATCCCTGCCGCCACGATCAGCTCGTTGTAGGCGAGCGTCTTGCCGCCCTCGGTGAGGACCTCGTTCTTTTCCGGGTGGAACTGGGTGACGCGGTCGCGGATCCAGGTGACCCCACGCGGCATCACGTCGGCCATGGCGCGACGTGAGATCTCCCGCGGAAACACGCCTCCTCCGACCAGCGTCCAGATCGGCTGGTAGTCGTGCGTCTTCGACGGATCGACGATCGTCACTTTGGGGGCCGCCGCCTGCTGCAAGAGCTGGGCCGCTACGGTGATTCCGGCGGTGCCTCCGCCGATGATGAGTACGTCGTGCTGTTCACTCATGAATCTCTCTCTGACTTCGAGGATGCGTTGCCGTTCAACAGGAGCCTGGGAGCCGTAGTGCCGAGATTGTCTCCGAGCTTTTCAGCCACCCGAATCAGAAACCCGAGCGCGCGTTTCACCGACGGTTGGCGGGCTGCTCGGAGCGCACCGAACATGCCGACTTCAGGGGCCGGTTCATCGCTTGCATCGGCCACTGCGCGTGCAGTCATGCCAAGCGTCGAAAGCGCGGCGGGGTCGAGCATGCCCGAGTCGAGCAGCGCCTGGACTTCACGGGCCGTTGCGAGTCGTGCCAGCTTGAGGACGGCGTTCTTGGATGACTCGACGAGGCGCTCGATCTCCATTCCCTCGGCCGCCGCCCGGGCCATCGTCTCGTCGACGATGTCAGTGATGGTTGCGATCGCGGGCTTCGCTTGCTCGCTGAGCTCGACCATCATCATCAGCGGCGCGAGCGCTTCGGGCCGGGTCACTCGTTCAAGCAGCTCAGACAGCGTCCGCAGACGCTCGTCGAGGTCGCCATGTTGGTTGGCCCAGTCGTCGAGCACGTCGACGGCGGTCGAAGTTAGCGCGGGGGCGGCGGCAGTGGCTTCCGTGATGGGGTCTAAGGTCCGTTCGAG
>CBDUCC010000073.1:0-13066 GCA_965365555.1 uncultured Myxococcales bacterium
CGCTCAAGGTCCCCCGAAGCTCCACAACACGGCGGAAGAGCGCCTTGATCGCCTCATCGACCTTCAACTTCTCATCGGGGTCGTTCCAGAGGAAGTTCACGTGGAGGTTCCCGTCACCGGCATGACCGTAGGTCGGGATGATCAGCTCATGCTGGTTGGCTAGCTCTGAGCAATAGCCGAGCAGGTCGGCCATCTTGGTGCGCGGCACCACCACGTCTTCGGAAAGCTTGTTTTTCGCCTGGCGCTTCAAGCTGTAGCTCAGCTCGCGTCGCGAGGCCCAGAGCCTCTCCCGCTCGCTTCCGCTCTGTGCCACGAGCACCTCCAGCGCATCGAGATCGAACAGGATGTTTCCGGTCCGTTCGAGCTCCGCCTCGAGCTTCGCCTCTTCGCCATCGAGCTCGATCAAGAGAATCGCCTTGGTCTCGTCGGGGATCGTCAACCCCGCCTCTGGGCGAACGATCCGAATCGCCTCTTCGTCGAGAAGCTCGATGCACGATGGCAACTGTCCCTGAGCCATCAACGACGAGACGACTGGCGCGACCTCGTCGAGACTCGAAAAACAAGCGAGGGCCGTCACGGTCGACTCCGGCTTGGGAATGAGGCGTAGCGATGCCTCGGTCACGATGCCGAGTGTGCCTTCGCTGCCCACCATCAGCGAGGTGAGGTCATACCCGGTGACACCCTTCTTCGTTTCGCGTCCCAGCTTCAGAATCGTGCCGTCGGCGAGCACCACGTCCATACCCATGACGTACTCACGGGTGACACCGTACTTGAACGCGCGCGGGCCGCCGGCGTTTGCCGCGAGGTTCCCGCCGATGGCGCATGAGTCGCGCGAGTTCGGATCGGGCGGGTAGAGGAGGTTCTCCTCTTCGGTAGCTCGTTTCAGATCTCCGGTGATGACGCCCGGCTGAACCCGAGTCGTCAGCTCGCGTCGGTCGATGCCCTCGATGGCATTCATTCGTTCGAATGCGAGGACGATACCCCCCGGCACAGGGACGGCGCCGCCGACACGTCCGGTTCCACCGCCGCGAGGCGTGACCGGAACCTCGTGCGCGTACGCGGCCTTCATCACGGCCGAAACCTCCGCAGTCGTCTTGGCCCGGACCACCGCCTCAGGCAGGCAAGCCTCCGCCTCGCTATCGTCGTGCGCGTACCCCTCGAGCAGGCTCGGGTCCCGAATCACCGATCCGCTTCCGCAGGCTCGCTCGATTTCGATCAACGCTCCGTCCACCGAAGACATGAAAAGCCCCTTGGGGCGGCATCCGGGAGCGGTCAAGCAGCCTGCTCTCAGCGGGGTGCGAAGAAGGCCCCGAAGCGCTATCTTCGGGCACTGCCCTGGACAGGCTCCCCGCCTGTTCCCTCATCATGCGCTTCTTTGCTTACGGATTGCTGGTCGCTCTGACCGTGGCCGGCTGTGGTGAAACCGCGACCCCGACGATCCCACCCGGGGTCGCTCGCGATGCTTCGGTTCCAGATGCTGGCCCTGGCCTGGACGGCGCGATCGACGATGGAGGCCTCGATGGCGGCCTCGACGACGCCGGACTCGATGGCGGTTCGACGGACGGCGGCGGCTCCTGGTGCGAGACCTCGGAGCTCTGCCCCTCCTGTCCCGACCCGACCCGACTATGCGATGACCAGACGCCTTGTGCCGTGGGCGAAGTTTGCCTGCCTACCGGTTGCGAGGACCTCGCTCGCTGCTTCGTGGCTGGCGGCGGCGCATGCGACACCGACGCCGACTGTGCCAACCCGGCGTACCGATGCGAGCTATCCATCGGACGTTGTCTTCGCGTCGCACCGGGTTGTGACGACTCGAACGACTGCGTCGCGGGTTTCGCTTGTGAAGATGGCACTTGCATCGACCGTCGTTTGCCCTGCGCGGAGGGCACCGACTGCCCGCACGGCTACGGCTGTTTCTTCGCCAGTCCCGATCAGCGATTCTGTCGACGCATCGGCCGGCCCTGCGGTGACGACGTCGACTGCCTCGTGTTCGGAGTTCCCTGCGGCGATCCGGATCGCGACGGCGCCCGGGAGTGCATGCCCTCGCGAACGCCGAACACCCCGGGCGCCCCCTCGTGCGACGTGGGCCAGTGTCCGAGCCCAGCAGCTCCGGTCTGCGAGACGACAGCGGACGGCACCGCTGCGGTCTGCGGGCGCTTCGGCGCGTGCAGCTCGTCCGTTCAGTGCGTGCCCGGCTTCGAGTGCCGCGACCTCTGGGGGGATGGCCGGGGCGAGTGCGTCTCCGACCCCGGTTCCTGTGTAGATTCGAGGGAATGCGAGCCGCGCGCGCTCTGCGGCACGCCGCGCACCGGGGGAGAGCCCAGATGTATCGCACCTGCTCCGATGTAGCCCTTACACCGCCGTCCGATCTGGGGTACTGTAGGTTCCCGCAATTGTAAGCAATTTCACAATGATAACCAAAGGAAAGAACGTCGGTTTCCCGCTGCTGATCGCCTCGATGTGGATGCTGGGCTGCGGCAGCGGCTCGCCCGCGGAGGACAGCCAAGTCGCGGTCATCGATCCGCCCGCGCAGTGCTCGCCCGGACGACCCGATTGCTCCTCGAGCTCTGACTTTCCGGACCACGGCGATCTCAACGCGGAGAACTCCTCGGGCGTTCGCTACTCCGATGAAACCGGCGCGCTCGTCGTCGACCGTGAGGGTGCGCTTCCCGATGCGGACCGGGACGGCGTGCCGGACGACGCCGACGACTGTCCGGAGACACCGGACTGGATCAGTTGCGACAACGATCCCAGCAACGACGGTCTCTACGCGACGATCTTCTACGATCCAAACGGCGCAACCGAGGTCGTGCGCCGTACCATCGCCAGCACGACCGCCGAGATTCCGCAGATCGACGTCTACTTTCTGATCGACGCGACACCCACACTTGCCGACGAGATCGCCGCGCTCCAGGCCGGTATTTCGAACATCATCGATGAGGTGCGCCTTGAGTTCGGCGATGCGCGCTTTGGGCTCGGCCTCTACCGGGCGTACCCACTCAGCCCCTTGGCAGCGCCCTACAGTCAGTCGCCGTACCATCACGTCCTCGATCTCACCGCGGACGACGGCCTCGTCGAGGCTGCGGTTGGAACGCTCGATACGGTCGCGAATACAACGCTGCCGACCGCGCTTACGCAGGCGCTTTTTTCGACCGCGAGCGGAAGCGGTCTCGGAGACATGGTCGCGAACCGCGGAAGCTGCCCCGAAGCGGATGACGCCGATGTCGGCTATCCCTGCTTTCGTCGAGATGCGCTCCACGTGGTGATGAACATCAGCGACAGCGAGGCCTACAACGGTCCGCGAGCCGACGGTCCGTCGTACACCGATCCCCCCTTCGGCCCCGGTGTGGGCGCTGCTTCCACGACCCTGCCTCCGGTCGAGATGTTTCCTTCGCTGCTGGACGCCGACGATGCGGGGAGCGCCCTCGAGCTCGGCGACCTTTCCAACCGCTCGCTGACGCTGCTCGGCATGAGCAACCGACTCAGCAATCAGGTGCAGACCTCGCTTGCGCCGGGCTGCGCGCCTCCGCCTCTGCCGGATCCGCCGCCGATTCCGCCGGATCCGCCGGTCGAGCCTCCAGGCGCAGACATGGACGGCAAGGACGTCGTTCTGTCACTCCGCTTTGACGGCACGATCGGAAACGTGAGTGCGTTCGCGAACAATACGCACTGGCCGGGTGCAAACGTCGCACTCTTCGAAGATGCGCTCCTCGATCCCGGCGGCGCGCTTCGGTGCGATGGTGGAATGGCGGGCCTGGGCATGTGGGGGGCGATCGCCTTCGCTCCGGTCGCAACCCAGCAGTACTATCTCGTCGCCGATGGGATCGTCCCGGCCGCCGATCCGGGCCTCGAGCCCGAAGGCGCCTTCAGCATCTCGATCGTTCACGACGGAGACCCCGCGAATCCGACCTGGCTCACCTCCGACGCGCCGGTCGCCTGGACTGACGTCGAAACCGCCCTGCTCGGGAGCGACATCCGTGTCGCGAGCGTCGTTGCCCTTCGTGACGGAGGGCCGACCCCGATCGACGGCAGCGTCGACGCACGCCTGATCGCCGCGGCGACCGGTGCACTGACCAAAGCGAACGACGAATGGGTCACCGAGCTCGGCTCCTCCACCGGTCAGGGGCTTGCCGACGCAGTGAGCAGCACGATTCGACTCGCGCGCACCGATTCCGTCTATGACATTTCGGCGATCGGAGTCGATGACGAAGGGAGCCCGGTCGACGAGCGAGAGTTCATCATCAGCATTCGCTGGCAGGACTGCTCTCAGAGCGAGCCGCTGAGCTGCGGCTGGGGCGCTGGATCGCGCTGCCGGCGCTGCGATGTCGGCGCTGCGGTCGACTTCGAAGTCTTATTCGCGAACCGTACGGTTCCGCCCACCGAAGACTCTCAGCTCTTCGATTTCGAGCTCGTCATTCGTGCGGACGATACGGTCGAGGTCGAACGGATTCCCGTTCGAGTCCTGGTTCCCGAAGCCGATGCGCATGCATTCGACGAAACGCCCGGAACGAGCTTCTACCGAAACGCGTACGATACGACCAGCCGTTGCATCACCCCGCCGGAGCGACCCAAGTGGAGTGATTTCACCTGGGAGGGCGACACGCCCGAGGGCACGGCCATCGAGTTTCAGATCCGAACGGCCGCCACCGAACCCGAGCTCGCAACCACAGTGCCCGCCATCGTAGAGGTGCCGACCGACACGGAGAGCCGTGTGTTCAACCTCACGGACGAGCTCATCGCCGACGGGCTCACCTACGGTCTCCCTTACATCCAGATCACGGCCGTCCTCAAGCCCTCGGAGAGCCCGCCGGCGACGCCCAGCCTCGAGGGCTGGAGCTTCGAGTTCTTCTGCGAAGCTGCGGAATGATCCGAGCCCTGCTAGCATCGCTCCGGCGTGGCTGATGTAGGTCGGAAGCCGAACTTCGCCGCGTGGGTTTGGCTGTGGATCGCGGCGCTGGCGCTGTTCGAGCTGGTCGCGCATCCACTGATCCGCGCAGCCGTTCCGAGCGACGGGTCATGGGAGCACGCCTCGGCGTTCGTTCGCGAGCGATTCGAACCCGGGGATCGCATCGTTGCTGCTCCGCATTGGGCCGACCCCATCGTCCGCAACCATCTCGGCGATCTGAGCTCGCTTCGCGCTGCCGCACCCCCCGACTCGGGCGGCTTCGCGCGGCTCTGGGAGCTCGGCATTCGTGGCGCTACCACGCGCACCGACACGGCTGCGCTCGAAGCGTCGTTCGACGGTGTCGAGGTTCGGATGTGGCCGCTTCGCGCTCCTCGCGTGCTCTACGACTTCGTCGAGGAAGTCGAAGACGCGCGCGTCGAGATCCTACACGACGGCACGCCGAAGAGCTGTCCCTGGACCCGCGCGCGTCCCGATCCGGGCGGCCTCGAACGCGGTCCGATGCGCCCGGCGGAGCGATTTGTATGCGATCCGAAGCGGCCCTGGCTCTGGGTGGGACCCACGGTGCTTGCCGATCTCGAGCTTCACCCGCGGCGCTGTATCTGGCAGCACCCGGCAGGCCCAGAGCCGGTTCGAACCATCTTCGAGGACGTGCCGCTGGGTGATCGACTCGTGGTGCGGGCCGGGATCGACTACCAAGTCGCGCGGGAGCGCAACCGTGCTCCGGTCGAGTTGATCATCGTCATCGATCAAGACGTCGTCGCCGAGCTCGTTCATCGCGATGGGGAGGGCTGGTCCGGGGTTGAGATCGACACATCCGATCGAAACGGTCAGCGCGCCCGCGTTCGCTTCGAAACGCGCGCCTCCGATCCTGCCGCACGGCTCTTCTGCTACTCGGCATCGACCCAACAGGTTGGCGACCATGAGTGACGCGCGATCGCTCGCTAGGAGAGACTATCTCGTCGGAGGTCTGCTCTGCCTTGCCTACATCGCGGTTCTTCTCGTTACGGAGTCCGACCTCGCGATGTCTCGCGACGAGAGCTTCTACGCTCGCGCCGCGAAGAACAGCGCGGCCTGGCTTTCTCAGCTCGTCACCGACCCGTCCATGGCGCTCGACCGAGCGAGCATCGATCGCGCCTGGCGATACAACTGGGAGCATCCGGCGTGGATGAAGCTCATGTTCGCCCTCAGCTGGATGATGCACGATGCCTTCGGGATCTTCGGGGCGGAGGCAACGGCCATTCGGCTCCCGGGGATTCTGAGCGCCGGTCTTCTACTCTGGCTGATCTATTCCTGGGCGGCGGCCGTCATGCCACGCGGACCTGCGCTTTTCTCGGCCCTCGCGTTCGGGTCGATGCCGCGCGTCTTCTACCATTCACACCTCGACTGTTTCGATATCCCGATCGCCTTCTTCAGTACGCTCGTTGCCTACCTCTATTGGCGCTCGCTTTCGGACCGACGCTGGGTACCCCTGCTCGGGCTCGCGTTCGGCGTTGCGCTCGCGACCAAGCACAACAGTTGGATCTTGCCCGGAATTCTGATGATCCACTTCACTTGGATCCGCATCGATCAGGCGAAGGCCGGGCGCCCGGAGCGAACCTCGGCGAGCTGGCTTCTCTCGATGCTCGTCCTCGGCCCATTGGTGTTCTTCGCGACCTGGCCTTGGCTCTGGCACGACACCTGGAATCGACTCGGTGCATACGTGACCTTTCACCTTCGTCACGTGCACTACACCTATCAGTACTTGGGTGTCAGTTACTTCGAGCCGCCGCTTCCCTTCTCGGTGCCCTTCGTCATGACGCTCTTCACGGTGTCGCTTCCGGTGCTCGCGCTGATGCTCGTAGGTCTTTACGCAAGCCGGCGATGCCTTGCGCCCCCTTGGAGCACCCAGCCCGGCAGCGCGACGACGCGACGAACCGAAGTCCTTTGGCTCGGCTGCATGATCGCGCCGCTCTTGGCGATCGCCCTGCCGACCTCACCGATTTTCGGGGGAACCAAGCATTGGCTCACCGCCTATCCGTTTCTCGCGCTCTTCGCCGGCCTCGGCCTTCGCGCGACCCTCGCGAATGCCCCGCTCTGCTGGAGCCGGGGGCGAAGCTGGGCTTCATGGGCGTTCGCCGGCCTCTGTCTGCTGCCCGGCGCGGTGCAGACCGCCCACAGTCATCCGTTCGGGCTCTCGCACTACATGCCGATCGCCGGCGGTGTTCCAGGCGCTGCCGATCTGGGGATGAATCGTCAGTTCTGGGGCTTCACCACGGGCAGCCTCGTGCCCTGGCTGGTGGAGAAGCTGCCGAACGGTGGACGGGTGTGGATCTGCGACACGACCTACGATGCGTGGTTGATGCTCCAAGCCGATGCTCGGCTCCCCGAAAACATACGCGCCGTCCGCTCGATGAGTGAGGCGGACTTCGCCCTGGTCCATCACGAGCGCCACTTCGCCGAGGTCGATTACCAGGCCTGGGTCGCCTATGGGTCGTCGCGGCCCGTCCACGTTCTCCGCTACGACGGCGTACCGATCATTTCAGTCTACGAAAACCCGACGCGGTCCGAGGTCGCAAGCGACTAGGCCGAGCGCTCGGAGGCTTTCGAGATGCCTTCGCGAGCTTTGTTCATCAGGGCGATCAGGCTTTCGACGATCCCGATGATCACGTAGGCGGCGAGCAGCCAGACCAGCGCCATGGAGGGGTGCACCCGAAGCGCGATCCAGACGGTGATACCGAGCGCGCCCGAGATCAGGAGCACGGTTCGCCAGTTCAGCCGCAAGTCCTTGAAGGAGCGGAACGGCATGGAGCTCACCATGAAGAGCGCGAGCATCAACACCAGCGCGGAGATGATGATGGGGGTGAAGGGCAGCTTGCCGGTGAGCGTGTTGGCCACGACGATCGAGATCAGGATGCCGGCGGCCGCGGGGATCGGAAGGCCCTGCATGTACTTGCCAGGCTGATGCGGTTGGCCGTCGTCGCTGGTGGCCATCACATTGAAACGGGCCAGCCGAATCGCGCCGGCGGCCACGAACAGGAAGCCCACCAGCATCCCCGCCGTCCCAAGCTCGGACAGCGACCAGTAGTAAACCAGGATCGCGGGCGCTACGCCGAACGAGATCACGTCAGCCAGCGAGTCGAGCTGGACCCCGATTGCGCTCTGCGTCTTGGTCAGTCTTGCGACGCGGCCGTCGATTCCGTCGAAGAAGAGAGCGAAGATGATCAGCAAGGCTGCCCGATAGAAGTCGTCGCTCGTCGACCGATCCGAGAGGATCAGAATCGCATAGTAGCCGCAGAGCACGCTCGAGAGCGTGAAGAGATTCGGAAGAATGAAGAGGCTCTTGCGGAGGTCGACTTTCACTTCAACGAACCTTCTATCACGGCGCCCTCTGGGGCAAAAGGGCGGCATGGAGCGCACCGAGGCTCAGATTTCGTAGTCGCAACTCACCACGCTCTTCGTAGAGCGCCTGCAACGAAAGCCCCGCCCGCTCGAACCGCCCATCGAGAACGTCGAACAAGGCCGCAGCTTCTTCGGTGCCCAGGCCACCGGCTTCTCGGAACGAGATCAGTGCATCCCGTCGGGAATCGAGTGGAGTACCCCAGCCATGAAGCGCCAGCCAGCCCCAGTACGCTTGGAGCTCGATCTTCGAGAAGCCGGCAGTGAAAGCTTGCCGGTGGATGGCGTTCCAACGGGCCTTGTATAGGGCGCGGATCGAGAGCTCCGGGGCGATCGTGACGCCGCCCTTCACCAAGCCATACCGAACCGCGATCTCTGGAAAGCCGCCAAGCAACGCGACCGTATGGTCATCTCGCGGCACGCCCTCACCGCCATCGAACGCGTCGACGAACTCCTCCACGGCGTACGCTCGCATCGACTCGAAGGCTGCCGGTCCGTGTTTGTCGATCAAGGCCTTGATGGCGCGATGGATGTCCGCCTGCCTGCGATTGTATTCCTTGAGCTCGTAGGGCGGGTTGGCCTCGGCCAGGCCGTGATCGAGGAACAACGTCTGCAGAGCGCGAGCTTCCTCGGATTCGAGGGCTTCTGCGGCGAGGGCCTCGTCGAACCGGATGGCATCCTCCGTCGCTTCGCGGTCGAGCACCAAGCTCGGCATTTCCCAGGGATCGACGGGCTGTGGAATCGCGAGCATCGCACCGACGAGCGAAGCGCCAACGACCCACGAGATCAGTTTAAGACCCGACTCCGTCACGGCGACCGACTTTACCATGCTTCCCGCAGCTGCCCTCTTTTCCATCCCTGCTATCCTTTGGGCTCGATGGAGGTTCGAGTTCACTACTACGCGGCCGCGAAGGAACTGGCCGGCTGTGACAGCTCGACGTTCGTGTTCGACGCGCCAAGCATTCCCCAGGTGACACTACGAGACGCCGTCGCCGCGCGATCTCCGTCGCTCGCGAAGTTTCTTCGGCGCATGCGGCTGGCGGTGAACGGCGATTTCGTGGAGGAGGACGAGACGCTTCGCGACGGAGACCGGATCGACATACTCCCGCCGGTCGCGGGTGGTGCACCGATTGCGATCTGCGCCCTGACCGACCAAGAAATCACGCCAGACCGTGTCCGAGTTGCGGTGGAGCATGCAGGCGCCGGCGGCATATGCATCTTCAACGGAGTCGTGCGGGACCACGCCGAAGGCAAGGCCGTCTCGCGACTTCAGTACGAAGCTCACGAGAGTCTTGCCGAAAAAGAAATGCGGCGTGTACTCGAAGGCGTCGCCAGCGAGCATCCTGGCGCGACGATCGCGGCCGTCCATCGCGTTGGCGAGCTTGCAGTAGGAGAAGTCGCCGTCTGCATAGCCGCGAGCGCGCCACATCGAGACGAGGCCTTCACCGCATGCCGCAAAGCCATCGACCGCATCAAGGAAACGGTGCCGATCTGGAAGAAGGAGTGGGGTGCCGACGGGGAGCCCCACTGGGTCAATCTCGAGGGCTAGCCCCTCACCGCACGTCGAAGCTCATCGAGCGCCGGGTCATCCAAGACCCCGACCAAGGTCAGGTGGCCACGATCGGGGCGGAGATACTTGCGAACGATCTCCTGAATGTCGGTAGCAGATACCGCGGCGACCTGAGCAGCGATCGTCTGGAGCGTTTCGGGCAGATCGAAGAGGGCACTCGTCCCGATGAAGTGGCTCGTGTCTTCCGGATCGTCACGAACCGTGCGGAGATCCCAGAGGTAGCGGCGCTTGGCCTTCGTGAGCTCTTCCTCCGTTGGCGCCTTTGCGGCGAGATCGTCGATGAGCTCCATCACCGTGCCTACGAGGTGTGGCGCCTTCTGATGTTCGACCGATGCCCCGAAGTCGAATACGCCGCAATCTTCGAGCGAGTCGTTACCCGCAAATGCCTCGTATGCGAGGCCGCGCTCCTCGCAGATCGTCTGATGGACGCGCGTGCTGAGCCCATCGTCGAGCACCCGCGATAGCAAGAGGAGCGCCGGTGCCTCGGGGCTTTTCACGCCCGGCGTGTGGAACGAGATTCGCGCGTCGGTCTGACTTCCGTGGTCGTGCACGTATGCGAACCGTTCTTCGGGGCGGTCTGCCATTGGCCGAGCGCCAAGAACCGGGGCGCCGCTCGGCATGCATTCGAAGCCTGCCTCGAGAGCAGCCCGAACAGGCTTCTCGTCGAACGCGCCTGCGACGCAGAGTACCGAGTTGCGGGCGGTGTAGTGCGCCTCGTGATGCGTTCTCAGGTCGATGCTCTCGAAGCGATCCAGGTTTGGGAGAGGGCCCGGGATCGAGAAGCCGAGGGGGTGCTCTGCGTAGAGCAGCCTTCGGGACACGTTGTCGATGTCGATCTGCTCGCCCTGTTCGTTCAGATCTTCGAGGATCTCCTCTCGGATAATCTGCTTTTCGGTATGAAGATCGGTCAACAAGGGCTGCTGGAGCACCTCTGCAAGCATCCCAATCCCCTCCTCGATCGTTTCGGGCGGAAGGGTCAGGTCGTAGCTCGTGAAGTCGACGTGGGTCGCGGCATCGAGGGTTCCGCCGAGGCGCTCGATCGCGAGGTTCAGATCGTGCGCTGCCGGGTGAGTCTCCGTTCCGCGGTACAGCATGTGCTCGAGGAAGTGGCTGAGCCCGTTGGTCGTCGCGTTCTCGTATCGCGAGCCCACCCGAACGAAAAAAGACGCTGTCGCCGACTGCAGGTGAGGCAGAGGAATGAGGCGTACGCGCAAGCCATTGCCGAGCGTGAATGCTTCGGTTGGCAACGAAGGGAGTTGGGCGGCGCTAGCTCCGGCCATCCTGGACCGACAGCGAATTGACTCGAAGAGCCTTGTCCTCGGCGGCCTTTGCGCGCAGCTGCTCGATGTACAGGTCGACCGTCTCTTTCTTCTTGAGCGTCTCCAATACGTCGCGCGTGGACTCGCGAACCGAGTCGGTGAAGGCCTCTTCGTCCGGTCGCGTCCGGTTGACGAGACGGAAGATCACCCATTCCCGGCCGATCTTGACGGGCCCCTCGGGGAAGCTCTCCCCTTCTTCGAGGGCGAACACGGCATCGAGCAGGACCGCAGTGGAGAGGCCCGGGATCGGAGCGTCCGCGCGCCCAAACTCTGCAGTCTCTTCGAGCGTTGGGGTCAATGCCGACTCACCCGCCTTCGCAGCCGCTGCTTCGAGCCGAGCTGCCACCGAATCGTCGTCGCTCTTCTTCCACTGAGCGAGTGTGCTCGCTGCGGCATCTCGCGCCCGGGCCTCGAGCCAGTCGCTCCGATAGAGCTCCTGGGCCAACTCACGTTTTGCCTCGTCGACCGGGACGTCGCCCTCGCGAACGGCGAGCAGCTCGATGATGTGAAAGCCGTACGGCGTTTCGACCACCTCGGAGATCTCGTCGATCTCCATCGAGAAGACCACCTCGTCGAAGGACTCAGGCATCGTCCCCTTTTTCAGGAAGCCGATGTCGCCGCCGTTTTGCGCGGTGATCGGGTCTCCGCTGAACTTCCGAGCCAGGGCGGCGACGCTCTCGCCGCCCAGAGCGCGCTGTCGGAGGGAGTCCGCCTTCTTCTTGGCCTCCGCTTTGTCTTCGTCCGAGGCGTAGCTCCCGGCCTTGATCAGCACGTGGCGTGCGCGCACTTGCTTCTCGAGGTTGGTGTAGCGATGCTTGTTCGCCTCGTATTCCTCGTTCAGCCGGTCGGCGTTGGTTTCGATCCATGCCTTCAGGGCCTCGTCCGAGGTCTCCGGCTTCTGCTTCGCGTAATAGGCAGGAGTGAACCTCACGTACTTCACTTGGGCCGTGTCGTTCTCGCGAACGTAGTCGTCCCAGATTTCCGCATCACTCACGCTGACCGTCGAGGCGACGAGCTCCCGCATCTCTGCTGCGAGGTACTCGTCCACCTGACTTTCGGCGAACTCACCCACGCTTCGCCGTAGCCCGTTCTGGATGTAGCGTTCCGCCAGCTCCTTGTTGAAGGAACCGTCCTTGTCGGTGAACGAAACCGGAATCTCACCTTGTGGCAGCATCGGGGGCGCACCTACGCCGAGTGAAAGCAGAATCACGCCCTCGTTCACGAACCGAGCCATCACTTCCTCGGCCGAGACGTCGAACCCGATCTTACGCGCCTCTCTCGCGAGCAGGGTCCGATCGATCAACCCGTTCAGCACCAGCTCGGGGAGCTGCAACGACTTCTGGGTCTCTTCGGGAAGTCGGCCAAAGTTCGCCACCGAGTAGGCGGCTTCGAAATCTCCTCGGCTGAGCGTCTGGTCATAGACACGGGCCAGGTAGGAACCTCCGCCCGCGGCACAGCCTTCTGCCTGCCCACCCCCGAATTGCAGCGCGAACACTGCGGAGAGCAACACCACGAGGAATACGAGAAAGAACCCTTTGAGCTTATCTACCATTGCCAATTGCCGTTTAAAGAGGCCGAACCATAGAGGAGAGGTCGGCTCACGGCAACTACGGTCTCGAGGCTGTCCGTGCAGCCCAACAGTTGGCGCAGAGGGGCAGGGACCCTACAATCGACGACCCGCGCGCCAGCGCGCCCCCAAATGGGGAAAGTGAGGGGATAGTGACCGGCAGCTCGAGCCTTCCACCGATAAAGAAGAACGACGGCAAGCTTGGGCTCATCGCCTTGTTGCTCCTCCTCGGCGCAGGAGCGTTGTGGTTCTTCCTACGAACTGGCGAGCCCGAGCCCCAGGCCGAGCCCGTGAAACCCGCGGTCGAAGCGCCGGTGCGCGAGCCTTTCGCC
>CBDUCC010000074.1:0-13055 GCA_965365555.1 uncultured Myxococcales bacterium
GCCGCCGGCGGGTAAGACCCTGCTGATCGTGGGGCAGACCTTGGAAGACATCAACGCGTACAGCGCCAGCTTCCCGAATGAGCCGGTGCCGGGCGGATGGGCCGCCTACTGGGGCATTCCCAGCACCGACGGCCTGGCGAATACAGCGGTCAACGAGCACGGCAGTAGTCAGAACCATCAGGAGCTGGTGGATCGGTTTCCCAACACGGTGCTGCAGAGCGGGCTATGGATGGTGGGTATGTGGGATGTTGCCAAGGACACCGCGGAGGGAGTCTACGACGACGTCATTCGCGGGTTCAGCACCTGGGCCGAGACGACCAACTGCCCGATCTACCTCCGGATCGGCTACGAGTTCGACGGGGCGCACAACGAGCTCGAACCGTCGGAATACGTGACTGCCTATCGGCGATTCGTCGACATCACGCGTGAAGAGGGCGTCAACAACGTCGCGTTCGTGTGGCACTCCTACGCAGCCCCAGCCTACAAGGGCTACCCGCTTGCGTCCTGGTACCCGGGCGATGACTACGTCGACTGGGTGGCGGTCTCGCTGTTCGGTCACATGTACGGCCCCGACCCGGGTCCGGACGGCAACGCCGTGTTCGACTTCGCAAAAGCGCACAAGAAGCCAATGATGGTCGCCGAATCGAGCCCGATTCTTGGAATCAGCGATGGCGACCTGGAATCCTGGGACACGTGGTTCGTCAACTACTTCTCGTTGGCCTACCAAAAGAACATCAAGGCGATCAGCTTCATCAACGCAGACTGGAACCGGTACTCGTGGGTGGCACCGCTACAATGGCAGGATGCACGGCTACAGAACAACGAGACGGTGGCCGAAGCGTGGTTCATGGAAACCGCCAAAGATCGCTACCTGAAGCAGTCGCCGCAACTGTTCGAGCAGCTGGGCTTTGCACCCTAGTCCGCAGCGGTCGACCACCGACCCACCATCGCACCATGCCTCGAAGCCGATCCGCCGCTTCTAGCGACGCAGCAACGACTACCTCCATCGGCACCACGAACTCCACCGGACAACGCGATGCGTAACGGGCTCCCGCAACCATAGTCAGAGGGCGGTCCCTGTCGGGTCCGCCTCTCGTCAGGGGTTCATCTCGTACTCGTCTTTGAGGGCGTGGACCTCTTGCCAGACGCGAGCATAGCGGCCTTCATCGAGCACGGGCTTGCGAATCATCTTCTGACAAGCCGCCATTTGGGTCTCGTTGCTCGACGGCTTCGAGTAGAGGTTCAGCGCGTGGCGAGAGAAGTCTCTCACCATGAAGTCGAAGATCTGGTCCACTAGGTCGTCGGAGACGTCGTAGATCTTGGCGTTCTCCAAAATCAGCTGACCGTAGACGACCAACGCGAAGATCTCGCCGCCTGCGAGGAGAAAGTCGATGTCTTTGCGCTGCTGCTCGTCGGGGGGCGCGGCAAAAAGCATGCCCTTGAAGGCTTCGATCTGCTCACGGAACACCTTCAGATTCGGAGTGTCTCGACTCCCATAGGCGATGCTGTAGTCGTGGAAACGGATCTTGCCGAGGCCTTTGGTCGGGCCCTGGTCGAAAAGGAAGTCGTCGTTGGCCGCCTGGCTCTGCTGCGGCACGTCGGTGTAGTCGGCAGGAGCGAAGAAGTAGTTCGCCATGAATTTCACGATCAGCGCGATGTTCACGTGCACCGTGCCCTCGAGCTTCGGGAGCGCGCGAATGTCGACGGCCGCCTGCTCGAAGAACATGTCCTTCTCGAAGCCCTTGGCGGCGATGACATCCCACAAGAGATTCATCACGTCTTCGCCTTGGGTCGTGACTTTCATCTTCACCATCGGATTGTAGAGCAGGTAGCGACGGTCCTCGGGCGAGGCGACTCGCATGTAGTCCGCGGCGCGCAGGGCAAAAAGCTTCATCGCGTTCAATCGTGCGTACGCATCGACGAACATCTGCTTCACGTGCGGGAAGTCGGTCACGTGCATCCCATAGAGCTGGCGGTTCGCGGCGTGATGAATCGCTTCGTAGAACGAATGCGTGCACATCCCGATCGACGCCCAGCCGAGGTTGTATTTGCCGATGTTGACCGTGTTGAGCGCGCTGTTCCATGCGTGTTCGCCCTTGGCGATGATGTCCGCTTCGGTGATTGGGTAGTCCTCGAGCGCGTACTCCGAGACGAAGTTCTGGCTCGCGCAGACGTTCTTCACCAGATTGTACTTCTCGTGCTGCGAGTCGACGCCAAAGAACACGTACTCGTCAGAGTCCGCGACCTTACCGAACGTCGAGACGATGGCGGCCTTGTTCCCGTTGCCGATGTAGTACTTGCTGCCGCGCGCAGTGTAGGTGCCGTCGGCCTTCGGCGTGAGCACCATCTCGCTCGAGTACACGTCCGCGCCATGCTCCTTCTCGGACAGCCCAAAGGCAAAGATGCCACCTTTGTCGAGAGCATCCGCCGCACGCTTCTTGATCGCTTCGTTCTTGCTCATCCACAGCGGTCCGAGCCCGAGGACGGTGACCTGCCAGGTGTACCAATACTGGAGCCCGTAGAAGCCGAGGATCTCCGCGAACTCGCAGATTCTCCAGGTGTCCCAACGCGAATCGTCGGCGCCTTGGCCCGCCGGGGAGCAGATCGTGGCGAAGATCTTCTCTTCTTTCACGAAGTCGAGGAAATCCGCGTACCAAATCTGTGCGTGATAGTCGTCCTTGATCCGCCCTTTGCCCTTGCGTTCGAAGAACTCGATGGTCTTGAGCATCACCTCGCGGGATCGCTCGTCGGGATAGGGGCGTGCGTGCTTCTTCGGATTCAGCAGGAGCATAGTCCGAAGGTGATATCACGGACGCAGGAAGAACCGAAGGCACGCACGATACGCAAGCCGCCATGCCGGAATCTCCACGTCCATCGGCACCCGGAACTCCACCGGACAACGCTGTGCGCAGCAGGCCCGCAGGCCCGCAAAGCCAGCCCGACGAGTTCTGCTGACGGGCTACAGAGTGATATGGGTTTCTACCCAACCTCGGTCGAAACGCCGAATCCACCGGGGCGCGCTTCGCGTTACTCCTGCAACCGAGAGCTCAGAGAAGCTCCGCGCGGAGGGAGTCGAGGCCTTGCTGGAGAAAGCCCTTGAAGAGCCAGGCGATGGGCATGGCGAGCGGATAGGCCAGGGGCGATGTCAGGCCGAAGGTGTAGGTCCAGACAATGCGCGTACCGCCTGCGGTTTCGGTGAAGTCCCAATTGCCGGTGCCGCTTCGGATCAGCAAGGAGAACGGAGGCTTCACCCCGCCCGTCCAGCCATACCGATGCCTCACCGGAGGGTCGTACTCGAAAGTGGTCTCATCGAGAACGCTACCATCCGTCATGAAGATTCGGCGCATCGAGCCCTTGGCGAGACTCTGCCCGACTTGCATCTCGATCTTCCGTATCCCCGCAAACGGGCCGCGCGGCCGAATGGTTCTCGGGGTGTTCGACATGTCGGTGGCGAACGCGAACACCTCCTCACGCGGGCGGGGGATCATCACCGAAGCCGATGTCGATATGCTGGTCACGCAGTCTCCTTTGGAACGCGCAGCGCTACCGTCGCTTGGCGCATTCCGTACTCGGCTCCGCGGTGAGCTCCAGCATCCCTGGGCCCGAGAAGTGGGGATCGATGAAGTCGGCCTTCGATGCGATTCCTCCCCAGGTTCCGCACCGGTGTACAACGTCTCTGATCTGAAGGCTGTGTACGTAGTCCCGGCCTTCGAACCCAAGGTGCACAGCTCCGTCTTGCAGCTTGTCCGACAAATGAAGGCTTGCTCGATCGTCGATCGCCGCGTGATTGAGTCGCAGCGTTCCTCCGCGCATCTTGATGTCGCCCGTGCCTAACGCAGTTTTCGAATCCACGACGAGCTCCGCGGATTCGACGGTGACGCCGCCTGTGAAGTCGCTTTGCCCGTTGAGGACGAGTCGGCCGGCTCCGACGAGCCTGATCCCGCCTTCACCGGTCAGGTTCACCGGCAGACGGCCGTAACTCGCACCTCCATACTCCAACGGGGAGTTGTCGAAGATCTCGACGACGAGGTCGCCATCGTCATCGAGAATTTCGGGCACGAGTCGAATCTCGTGGCGCAACCGGGCCGCACCGATCACGACGTCGAGATACTCGCTATCGGGTCCGAGACGGCGTTGAAGGACTCGCCCCTGCCGGTCGAGAGCGAACCAGGCCGTGCCCGCACCGATGCCACCCGCTTTGGCCTTCGGGTAGGGTGTCCTCGGCGGCAGGGCAAACTCCCCCTGAGCATCCTTGCGCGAATCGGGGTCAAAATGAGGGGTGGAGCTCGAGTCGACGATCGGCACCGCAATCACAAGGGCGGTGCGCCTCGAGAGGGTGCCTCCACCGTCGTAGCCCGGGGTGTTCGGATCGACGACGGTTGGTTTCCCGACGATGATGAAGGTGTGGCCCGTGTCCTTCGGCTTCAAGAGGCTCGTATCCGACGGGTCGGTATATCGCCCCATCGAATAGGCCGCCAAATCGCCGAGCCGCAGGTCTTGGTAGCGTTCGACCCGCTCGAAACCGGTGATGTTGACGTGATCGGAACGTAAGTAGTTCGTCAGCACGAAGGCCCGGGGCCACGCTCGCTGGCCTTCTTCCAACTCGAAACCGTCCGGGTAGACCCGATTGTAGTCCGGCCAGCGACGCTGCGACTGCAGAACCGCTTCATGGAGCGGCGAGACGGTATTGATGACGAAGCTCACCCAGCCGGAGCAGTCCGTCGACGCCAATGCCGCGAAGTCGTCGCTCGGCTCCAAATACACGCGTGGCTCTGCGAGGTGGTCGGGCCCGTAGGCCGTTTCGTGGCTGTACGTGTTGTTCGGCGGCGGGCTCGCGTCTCGGTCGTTCAACACGCGATCGACCGACATCACGAGCTCGTGAATGTCTGCGGGGTGCCCGGTGACCGACGCGGCAATTGTTGCGGGTTTGCGGCCCGATGCATTCGAGGCGCAGCCCACGAGGAGCAGATACACCAACCACCATGGAACCTCGGGACTCTGAGAAGAAAGGACTCGCATGATCATGACGGTACGCCGAAAACCCAACCTCGGACACGCTATCACAGGCAGCCAGGCGGGCACTTCCACTCGCCGAGGGGTCTCGACTCGCGGCGTTGCGGCCCGGAACCTCGGGTCCTACTCCGCGGCGGCCTCCAACAAGTCTTTGACGTTGATCAGCGCAAGCTCGAACGACGCCCCGTTCTGTTTGATGGCGAGACGCTCGGCTAGCCGGCCGAGGACTGGAATCGGAACGCTGTACTCGACCTCTAGGTTGAACACTGCGCCATTGATATGGGACTCGACCGAGTATTCCCAAAGAGCACTGATCATGCCGATGACCTGATGGACGCCACGCTCATTGGGGACGTGCTCGATCACGACGTTCTGCCCACGAAGCAGCACACCTGCCATCTTGTAGGTGTACTCGTATTGTTGCCCGAGCCCAGTGCCGATCACATTGCGGACTTCGACCATGCCCGGGAGCCAGGTCGGCAGTTCGCTTGGATCATCGACATAGGCGAACACGTCGTCCGGGGGCGCTTCGATGAGTATGCTGTCTTTCCAAGAGGGCATTTGGCTCGGCTCCAGCGCCCGGGGTGTCGTGACTATCAAGGCACCATGTCAGATTCCGGACCATGAGCTAGCCGGGCCCGGCGCCACGGACGGAGCCTTCGGCGTTCGCACGGATCTCGGCGAGGAGGCCTTCACGGTCTGCCGTCGCCCTTCGAAGGTAGGCCTTCGTGACCGGCGAGGCCGGGTCGTGCGTTGCCGACCAGACGATGATCTCGACGATGACCGGCAGCAGATCGATGCCTTTGCGTGTGAGTTGATAGATACGCCTGGAACCATGCTCGGGGTCGGGAAGCTTCTCCACGATACCTTGCTCGACGAGCCCGCGAAGCCGGTTTGCTAAGATGTTCGTAGCAATGCCCTCGCCGGCGTTTTCGAACTCGCGATAGTGGCGCCGCCCGGCCATGGCGATGTCTCGAACGATGAGCAGCGACCAACGGTCTCCGAATACATCGAGGCCGTACGCGATCGGGCACTCGGATCGCCTGTCCATAGCGTGAAGGTAATTTCACCACTTGCTTTTTGCAAGTACTTGGTCGTACGCTCGCCTCGAAAGCGAGGAGTCATGGCGACTGCAGAGCACCCCCCAGCATCGGCACACGGCCCATTTCGAGAGGTATTCGACGGCGTCTGGTTCGTTCGTGGAGGCATCAAGATGCCGATGATCGTGCCGGTGAAGTTTGGTCGAGCGATGACCGTCGTGCGCGGCGACGACGGGCTCGTCCTGTTCAACAGCATGCGTCTCACGGACGAAGGTCTCCGTGAGCTCGAGTCGCTTGGCGAGGTCCGGCACGTCATTCGACTCGCCGGCTTTCACGGTCGGGACGATGGATTCTACCGCGACCGCTATGGCGCCACGGTGTACGCGGTGCAGGGGCAATCGTACTTCCGAGGGATGGACCCGAAAAAAGGGAAGAGCTTCATGGAGCCCGACGCTTGGCTCACCGAGCAAAGCGAGCTCCCGCTCAGGGACGCCCGGCTGAAGGTCATCGGCTCCTGCCGTCCGACGGAGGCGCTCTGCCTGCTCGAGCGTGACGGAGGCATTCTCATCGCCGGCGACTCGCTGCAGCACACCCCTCGTGCGGACGAGTATTTCAATTTCCCCGCGAAGATCATGATGAAGCGCATGGGATTCATGAAACCCTACAACGTCGGTCCCGGCTGGCTCCAGTTCGCCCGGCCATCTGCGGCGGACGTCCGCTCCATCCTCGATCTCGACTTCCAGCACGTGCTTCCCTCGCACGGCGACGTAGTCATCGGAGATGCCAAGGAGAAGTACCGCCCAGCCATTGAAGGCGAGCTCAAGGGCTGCCACGACTGAGCTACGAGGGCTCCAGGCCCTACAGGTCGTCCTCGACGCTGGTGCCGCCGCCCTGGAAGAAGCCCGCCAGGTGCTGCGCACGCACCGACACTTCGCTGAGCTCTTTTGCGAGCGCTTGTCGGGTTTGAGGGCCGACGTCGCCATCGACGCCGACGCCCGCCTTCTTCTGGAAGTCGCGAATGGCGTCCCGGGTTTGCGGTCCCATCTTTCCGTCGTGTCTGCCAGGGTTGCACCCGCAGATGTCCAGGGCCTCTTGCAGTGCTGCGATGTTCTCGTTCGATGCCATGTTCAACTCCTAGTTCAGGCCCCAGGCCGACGCCCAAGCCTTCGCGGCTCCACCAAATGCTGCAGGGTCGGTCCCGCCAAGCTTGGTCGAAACCTGGTTGTACTCTTCCTTGAGGCCCGCCAGCTTCTCCTTGAGCTCCGGCGGCGCGCCTTGGCCTGCCTCCTTCGCAGCCTTGGATTTGGCACGGAGGTCAGCGACATCATACTTCTCGAGCATTCCGTTCAGAACAGCCGCGCCGGTGGCGGCATCGGGCGCTGCCTTTAGCGCATTCACGCCCGCTTCGAACACCGCAACCAGGTTCTCCGATGGCGTCCCGGTGAGAGGGACTTCTGGAATCGCGGGTCCAGCGGGCTCTGCGACCTTGGGCTCCGGTGCTGGCGCAGGTTCGGCCGCCGGCGGAGGCGCTTCGGGAGCGGCCTCCTTTTTCTTGCAGGCCGCGGTCGAGATCAGCGCGAGCACGAACAGCGCGAGTGTCACCTTCTTCATGGGCTCCCCCTTTTTCTGTGGCTTGAGGTGGCCGAGGATACGTACAGAGTCGCCCGCAAAGCAAGACCCCAGTGCATTCAGGCTCGTTCCGGAACACGTTTCGCACCTGTCCCCGGCACCGCGTCTGCCTCACCTTCGACATGACGTGATCCGGCACATCGGCATCCGTCTGGGCCCGTGCCAGGAGGCCAAGGACGGCGCTTGGGGCCACGAGATCGGCGAGCCACCCATCGAGCGGCAGGCAGTCGCCTTGCACGAAGAAGGCGCCGACCGCATCACGGGCGCGACGGAAGGCGGAAGGTGAATCATGACCGATAAGGCAACCCTGGGATACGACGACACGAGCTACGAGATGCCGATCGTCGAGGGCTCGTACGGTGAGCGTGCTTTCGACATCCGAAATCTGCGCAAAGACACCGGGCTCATCACGCTCGACTCGGGATTCATGAACACCGGCTCGACGATGAGCAACATCACCTACATCAACGGCGAAGAGGGCATCCTCCTCTACCGCGGCTACCCGATCGCGGAACTCGCGGAATCGTCTTCCTTCGTCGAGACGAGCTACCTTCTCATCTATGGGGAGCTGCCCACGCCCGCGCAGATGGCCGAGTTCTCCAATCTCTTGACGTACCACAGCATGTTGCACGAAGACATGCGTCACTTCTTCGACGGCTTTCCGTCGAGCGCACATCCGATGGCGATCCTCTCTTCCATGGTGAGCGCCCTTGCTGCGTACTACCCGGACAGCATCGAACCGGATACGCGAAACGACCACCACATCGCACGCGCTCTGTCGAAGGTGCGTACCGTTGCCGCTTTCAGCTTCCAAAAGCAGCAAGGACGGCCAATCGCGTATCCGCGAAACGAGCTCAAGTACTGCGCGAACTTCATGCCCATGATGTTCTCGCACCCGGCCGAGCCGACGTACGAGCCCGACCCGGAGCTGGTGAAAGCGATCAATGTCTTGCTGATTCTACATGCTGACCACGAGCAGAATTGCTCGACGTCGACCGTGCGCCTGGTCGGGTCGAGTCGAGCCAATCTCTACGCCGCGATTAGTGCCGGCATATCGGCCCTTTGGGGCCCACTCCATGGCGGTGCCAATCAGGCCGTGATCGAGATGCTCGAAGAGATTCGGGACGAAGGTGGCGATCCGAAGCGCTTCATGGAGCAGGTGAAGAATCGAGAGCGCCGACTGATGGGATTCGGTCATCGGGTCTACAAGAACTTCGACCCACGGGCTACGATTCTCAAGAAGTACGCGGACCACCTCTTGAATTACCTCAATCTCGAGGACGAGCTCTTCGACATCGCTCGAGAGCTCGAGGAGGTGGCGCTTTCCGATGACTACTTCATCGAGCGCCAGCTTTATCCGAACGTGGACTTCTACAGCGGCGTGCTCTACCGCGCGATGGGAATCCCCACGGACATGTTCACGGTGCTATTCACCCTCGGGCGTGTGCCGGGCTGGATCGCACACTGGAAAGAAATGATGGAAGATCCGAACCTACGAATCGGGCGACCCCGTCAGATCTACACGGGACCGACGAGCCGGGCCTACGTGCCAGCCGACCAGCGCTGAATCGCAACGCGTCGCTGCAGCACGCTCCTCCGAGCGCCGACTCTACGCCGGCCGCACCTTGTAGTTCCCGCGCTCAGGGTCGTGCTCGAGCTGAATCAGGCCTCGGCTTTCCGCGTCCTTCATCAGGTCGGGGAAGTTGCGGTACCCGTAGTAGCTTTCGTTGAACCCAGGGTGTAGGCGCTTGAGTGTCTGCTTGATCATCGATCCCCAGAGCGTGTCGTAGTCCTGGTCTAGCGACTCGACTGTCTCCATGAAGATCTCGACGGCCTCTTCCTTCTTGTTGTTCGCTTTGCTTCGGCCCCGCGGGCGTTCGGTCTTCGGCTTCGCGGAACGAACCAAGTCGTCGTAGTAGATGAACTCGTCGCAGCCGGCGATGAGGAGGTCCGAGGTCGACTTCTTCACACCGACTCCAATCACCCGCTTGTCGTTCTCTTTGAGCTTGCTCACAAGCGGCGAGAAGTCGCTGTCCCCCGAGAGCAGGGCGAAGGTGTCGATGTGGTCCTTGGAGTAACAAAGGTCGAGCGCGTCGACCACCATGTGGATGTCGGCGCTGTTCTTTCCACTCATCCGCGTCTGAGGAATGTCGACGAGTCCGATTCCGTGCCCATGAAACTCTCGGACGGCGCTCTTGTAGCGACTCCAGTCGCAGTACGCGCGCTTGTAGACGATCCGGCCCTTTTCGAGCAACCGCTTGAGCACCAGCTCGATCTGAAACCGCCCGGTCTCGGTGACCTGAGCGCCAATGGCGAGGTTCTCGAAGTCGATGAAGACGGCGATCAGTGGTTCGTTCGACATGATGAGCGGCAGGCTAGCGCAATGGGATGCGCGCGCACGACGCCGCTACCCCGATCCCTCGGGCGCATCGAGGTAGCGTCGAAGGGCTTCCTGCGTGACCTCGTCCGGAGGTAGTGGCGGATGAACCGTCACGGTGACCCGTGACCACACTCGGCGAAACGGCTTCCGCAGAGCAAGGTTATCCTTGCGGCTGAAAAAGCTTCCCCAGAGCCCGTCGAGTCGGATCGGGACGACCGGCACAGGGTGGGTGGTCAGCGCCTTGAGGATTCCCGGCCGAATTTCGCCCAACTCTCCGTCTCGCGTCAACTCGCCTTCGGGGAAGATGCAAACGGCGCTTCCGTCCTCGAGCTCTTCGGCGATCCGCGCAAACGCGCGCTCCATGACCTCCGGGTTCTCTCGACGGGATGCGATGGGGATTACCTTCGCGTCTCGAAATGCCCAGCCGACGAGCGGAAGACTCAGGAAGTCTTGGTGCATTACGAACCGGAGGGGCCGTTGATAGATGCTGCTGATCACCAGCCAGTCGACGTAGGTCGTGTGGTTAGCAGCGAGAATGACCGGACCTTCGTCGGGAAGATGCTCTCGCCCGACGATTCGGATTCGATAAAGCAGGTGTGCGAGAAGCCAGGCAATGAAGCGGAGCAAGAACTCTGGGATGACGGTGTAGATGTGGATGGAGACGAGCGCGCTCAGCGCGGCGAGGATCAGAAACGTCTGTGCAATCGTGATTTCGAGGCGCGGCAGTCCGAGGAGCATCATCGACGATAGACAGAGGAACAACGCATTGAGCATGTTGCTGGCGGCGACAACGCGGGAACGGCGAGCGGCCGGCGAGCGAATTTGAATGAGCGTGTAGAGCGGAACCGAAAACAAGCCGCCGAACGAAGCGAGTACGAACACATCGACCAGAAGTCGCATCGAGCCTGGCTCGGCTAGGAAGGCCTCGACGCTGAGAAGGCTCGGACTGGCCGCGTGAAAAGGTTGGCTCGCGAAGAACAGGTCCAGTGATGCCAAGGCCAACCCGATCGAGCCGAGGGGAACGAGCCCAAGCTCTAGCTTCCCGCCGCCAAGTGGCGCGCAGAGCAGGGAGCCTAGGGCGACGCCGACGCAGAATACCGAAAGGAAGAGCAGGGCGAGTTCTCCAGTGCCCCCAAGCGCATCGATTCCGAAGCTCGGCAGTAACGTCAGGAAGCTTCCGCCCAGGAACCAAAGCCAGGCGACGCCCAGCGCCGAAAGAAAGACGGTTCGATTCTCACGGAGGGCGCGGAAGAGCTCACGGGTCGCCACGAGGGGGTTGAGTGTGTGCCCGAGTGCGGGTTCGACCGGAGCGGTCTTGCCGATGGCAAAGCTCGCCGCGGCGCCCAGGACGGCGATGGCCACGGTTCCGAGCGTCACCAGGTCGAGGTGGGCGCGTCCCAGGAGGCCACCGGCCGCCGTTCCGACGAGGATGGACGCGAACGTTCCAGCCGATACGAGTCCGTTCGCACCGGTGAGTGCCCGGTGCCCGACCAACTCGGGAACGATGCTGTACTTCACCGCTTCGAAGAGCGTCGACTGCGTGCCCATCAGGAACAGAGCGATGAGGATTGCCGGAAATGCCGCGAAGGCGAAACCGAGCGCCATCAGAGCTGCCACCGCAAGTTCGACCAGTTTGAGCAAGCGGATCAAATGAGACTTCGAAAGCCTGTCGCCGAGCTCGCCCGCGAGCGGAGAGAACAGGAAGTAGGGAAGAACGAAGAGAAGCGCGCTCAACGCCATCGCCGCCTGCAACGACGTCCGGTGCACCGCGACCGACTGATACGCGACGGCTGCCAGCAGGGCGTTGCGGACCAGTTGGTCGTTTAGCGTACCGAGGAGCTGCGTCGTGAAGAACGCCACAAAGGACCGGTGGCGATGCGGACCGGCCCGGTACTCGTCGTTTGAGTCACTGCTCACCTCGAGGCTGCCTCACTTGCGGATGAAACGAATCTCGTCGAGGAAGATGCTCGAGGTCACCCGCTGTCCTCGGATCGTCACGACAAAGCCCGTCTTGATGCTCGACAGGTCGAGCTTCCTGAGGCGAATTCGGTATCGCTTCCATTCCTTTTCGAGGCGCAGGTCGTCGACGACGGTCTTGCCCGAATCGGGGTATTCCTTGTCGCCTCCGATGATGCCGACGCCGATGCTGATCGTCTCGATACCGAACTCCCCGCGCGCCCAGAGCTCCAGGTGCGTAGCGCCTGAGAGGTCGTAGCCACCGTCCTGGTCGCCCCAGTTGTTTGGCGGATGTTGCCAGGCGACACCGACCCAGTTGCCGGGGCCTCCGCTGAAGCGCATCTCGATGCAGTGCGTCCCTTTGTGCGGGTCTTTGGCGTGAGAGCCGTCGACGGAGAGCGAGTCGGTCGATCCCATCCAGCCCGAAGGTGTCCAGGGCATGCCCTCGAATCGGTCTTGGTACACGTAAAACGGCATCGGCGTTCGTGCCTCCCCCTTCACCAAGAGGGGAACATTGGCCACCGCCGCCTTCCCGGCGCCGTCGTAGGCGTAGACGAACAAGCGATAGGGGCCTGGATCCTTCGGCATTCGGACTCCTGCGCCATCGACTCCCGATTCGAAGACGGCCCCTTCGGCCTCTGGAGGTAGCGGCCTGGCGTCGCCGCCCGTGGCGTACTCGCCGGACTCACGGAGCAGCACCCAACGCGTCCGGATGGTGGCTCCCTCTGGATCCGCAATGACGGCGCGCACCCGCAGCTTTGTGCCTGGGTCGAACTGCCCGTCACCTTCGACGATGAGCGGTTCCACGGTCGGCGCGCGGTTCGCAGGCGGACGGCTTGACCAAATCTCGGTCATGACGTCCACCGCAGCGAGCTGGGAGCCATCCGGAAGGAACATTCCGTACCAGGTTGGGGTGGCCTCCATCTTGTGGCCCCAGGCGAACACATACGACCCGAGGGCCAGCCCCGGAGCCCCGACGATGGCACTCTCGTAGCTCCGCCGGTAGAACTGCGCCTTCTCCGTGCTGGTGAGCTCGG